>CAYRYX010000038.1:3123-9821 GCA_964428755.1 uncultured Bdellovibrionales bacterium
ATAGGCAAGTTATCCATTTCTAAGTCAGGATTTCCAAAAACAGTCACTTTCATAATTTCAAAGCTCAAATGTCAAATATCAAATCAAATTCTAAATCGAAATTCCAAAAAAAGATTCCTCAACTCGCAGACTCGCGCGGAATGACAGCAGGGGCGTTTTTTGATTTTCATCATTTGGATTTGATTTGGCATTTGTTATTTGGACTTTGGTATTCCAACGAAGTGCTGGTTTGCCAGCTCAACGCTTTTCCCAGTATACCGCTTCAGCCGTTCCGCCTGCGCGGGCGTAAGCGTCTCACATATCACGCCCCAGTGGAAGCTAACAAAATCGCCCGAGGACAGCATATCCCACTCTTCCGAGGCATCGAACGGTCTCGGAAGCTTTCGGGTCTCTCGCGCGAGCACAAGGCGCTTTCCGTCGAAGGTCAGCCGGTCCGTATCGACCGTAATCCATGGTCCATCAATCGAAGACACCTCACCGACCGACACGAGACACTCCGCTACGTCCCTGATACCCTCGAGGATTTTCTCTCCCATCCCCTTCCAGACATTGAGCACATGGAACGAATGATGCGGAAGTCCGCCCAGCCGTATCTTCTCCGCAACGTCTCCTTCGAACGCCTCCGCCCCCATCTTTTTCTTCATCGAAAGACCGTCTTTGAGATGACGGTAGAAATGCCCCTGTTCTATATGCCCGAGAAGATCATTCCCGAGCCAGTACGCCTCGACGACGCGCGGATCGAACGGATCCCTGATGCCGTTCTCCCCCGCGATATGCAGAAGATAGGGATAGAGCGTCTCGAACCGCTTGAGAAGCGACTGGAGCCCCGGATCGGCGACACCCTCCTTGATATGCGCCGCGACCTCCGCACTCGCATCCGGACCGCAGTAGTGCAGCCGGTTCGGCCCAAAGGCGTATCGGCTGCACATCATCATCCCGTCGTTCGAAAAAGTGTCCATGGCATTGATTTTCCTTTCGCATCCGTGCTAGCATAGCATTTCGTTCATTGAAAAGAAACCGCCATGGATCCAAGAATCCTTTTTCTCCGCTATGCATTCGCCTGCGTCACCGATCTCCTTAGGGAGGAAAAGATCAATCAGGACGACTTCGATACCCTCGGATCGCTCGTTGATCGGGAGGGAGCGATTCCTGACCTAAGCCTCCTGAAGCGTTGCTTTCCGATCGCCTGCATAAACCTCTACTCGCTCGCGAAGGACAAGGGACGGAAGCCCTGGACAAGGCAGAATGTCGAAAGCTTCTGGCGCTACCACCACGGGCAGCATCGGACCCCGGTCGAAATTCACGAAGTAGAGCTCTCCCGCGCCGACAGCTTCGTCAAGATAAAATCGGAATCCACGAAGTTCTTCTATAACCGTTACAATCTCGATCTGAAACCGGGCGATCGTGTCTATACCCATGTCTCCCTTATCGTCGAGAAGATATGAAAAGCCGCACCGGCAAACCGGTGCGGCGTTCTTTTTATATTCCCATCACTTTTACAACTTTGAATCGCTCTCGATCTTTTCGGAATACATGCCGACGGTGTTCTGCCATCTGGCGACATCCGCCTGGTCGTGGCCCGCGCACGAGGAACCGCATTTCCACACGAGGAGCTCCTTCGGCGTGTCGAGTTCGTAGTCGAATATCAGGCGATTCAGGCGCTTTCCGACCACCTTCACCGCCTCTTTCGGTGTACGAAAACACGAGTATCCGGAAGGCGTCACGTTTTCGGTCTGCCCGCGATACCCCCAGTAGTTATAACAATCGCGACCATCTTCGTCCTTCGGAGAATGTTTTCCCCAGTTCGATTCCTGTTTCGCGATCGAGACGAGAAAGGTCGCCGTCATCGGGTCCTGCTGTGCGATGAAAGGAACCATATTCTCCATCGGGTGTCCCGCCACCATCCTTCCAAGCGTCCGTTCAAGGGACGACTTCGGAGGAACCTGCGTGACCTCCTGCGAGCTCTCGAGATTGAGTACGAAGATTTCCGCGGAGGAGGAGAAGAGCAGTGCCGCGAACGTCGCCGAGAACAGGAGTGTCACGAAGAAGAACGCCTGTTCCGTCTCGGGACATTCCTCACGTCCGTATTTCAGTTTTTCAAACCAGTTTTTCCGTTTCATACTTCTCTTTTTCCCTTATTTTCAAATCGGATTCGATTTTTGGCTTGTCTACGGATAGAAAAAGACCGGTCACCCGGTCTTCGATATGCGCTATTTCCCTACCTAGAGCCATTATAGCACATCCGGAGGAAAAAATCAAGGAAAGAAAAAGAAAAGCGGACTCGGAAGTTCTCCGAGTCCGCAGTACGTCATCCGGAAATATCCTGGTGTTTCCGGATCGAGACGACCTGGAAGTATCCCTGAAGAATGGTCGTACGCCTCACTTCGAACCGATCCGGATCGATGTACGGGTTCCATCGCCACATTTCCCGAGCATACGGTTCGAAAAGCCCGAAGATGATCCGTCCAAGGAATCGGAGTGATGCCGATTTCGGCCGATGGAACTCCGCGTATGCGAACACTCCGCCCGGGCGGATCAACCGGAGGCATTCACGGAACACCTGTCTCTTTTTCTCCATCGGCAATTCATGGAAGAGAAAGAACGAAAGGATGAAATCGAAGGAGCCGCCTCGGAACGGCATCGATGTCGCGTCGTCATGGATGAACTCCACTCCGGGTCCGAATCCTCTCAGTTCGAGCTTCTTCCGCGTATTCCGTATACCGGCCTCGGACGCGTCAAGCACGAAAATGTCCGCGGATTCCCGACACCGCGACACGAGCTTTTCCGTGATATCACCCGAAACACAGGCGACCTGAAGCACTCGCCCACAGTTGAACGGGATACTGTCGGATATGCGGAGCACCGCATCGACCAATCGGTCGTACTGGAAGAGCAGCACCGTCGAAACGACGAAACGCCGATCTGTCAGCCAGACAAGCCACGGGATACGATAAATCGGATAGATATGCCGCTTCGCCTCGTCCCCGATATTGAAATATCGGGCGAATGCGACTGACGCGCCGGTCGTCACGAAGAAAAAACCGACGACGAGACATCCGAGAACGGACATCATGCCGATACCACTCTGCACCCAATTCATATATTTCTCCTCATTCCGACGTGAAAGATGTAAAAGAAAAATCGGTCCCGTTTCGAGAGCCGAACGGGAACATAATACTAAGGATCATCATTGATGTCAACGCGCCGCTCCTTGAAAAAGCGGCTGTTCCGACTTACTATGGATGCATGCCTATCCCATCATTCATCGTGATCCTCCGGATCGTACTCCTTCTTTTTTTCGGCGTCTCGGCGATTTCCGCGACAGCCACCCTTTCGCCGCACCTGTTCGTGCTCCCGCCGGATCGGCTGGGATGCGATGCTCCGATTCCCTACCGCGTCGAGGCCTCCGACCCAAGGTTTCCGCTCGACTCCGAAGCGTTCAGACGCGGCGTCTTCGAGGCGGAAGCCGTCTGGGAACGCGGTCTCGGGAAAGATCTGTTCACATATGACCCGGTCGGATCGCTTGTCATCCGGACCGAGTTCGACGAACGCCAGAAGATGACCTATGAGGCGAAAGATCTTGAGACACGCATCTCTATCTACGAGACGGAGGCGGCGAAGCTCGACCGGGAATACGACGCGACGGTAGCGAAGTTCGAAAGGGAAAGCGCGGCATTCAGAAAATCGGCGGATGATTTCAACAGGAGACTTGCGGAATACAACGATGATGTCAGAGAATGGAACACTTCCGGTCAAGGAACCATCGCGGAGTATGAGGCACTCGAGAAACGTCGCGAGAAACTCGAGAAAGAGGAGAAAGCGCTTGTCACGACATCCGAAAAGATCGATCGGCTCGCAAAAGATGCGAATGATCTTGCCGGAAAGCTGAATGAAAGCGCCGCGGACATCAACGAGAATATCGGGATATTCAAGAAGCGCTACGGCGAGCCGAAACCGTTCGTACAAGGGCTCTACGACCCGAGCGTTCCTTCCGTAACAGTCTTCCAATTCGAGGACAAGGACGACCTAAGGCTCGTTCTCGCCCATGAATTCGGGCATGCGCTCGGCATAGAAGAGCACGTCTCAAGCGAAGCGTCGCTCATGTATTATCTCATGGGCGGACAAGACATCGAGCATCCGGGATTGACCAATGAAGACGCGGTCGCCTACGCGGCGGCCTGCCCGAAACGGGTTCTTTCCGAGCGGGAGACTTTCATCCGCTACCTCGTCTTCACGCCAAGGGAGCGCATGAGCGCATGGGACATCATAGGGATATTCGTGCAGCGCTAAAAGTGATATGTTTCTTGCCGAGTCCGATGAAGCGCGGTACAGTGGATACCGGTCTTATTTCTTCAGTCCAAGCTATGTCCGATCAAGAATCACGCACGCCGGTCGTCCTTATCGTCCTCGACGGATGGGGTCACCGCGACGAGAACGAACACAACGCCATCGCGAAGGCTTCGACGCCGTATTTCGATTCGCTCCTCGCGCGATTTCCGCACGCGCTCGTCGATGCGAGTTCCGGGTCGGTCGGTCTTCCTGAAGGACAGATGGGCAACAGCGAGGTCGGACACATGACCATCGGTGCGGGGTGCATCATCGATACCGATTTCGTCCGGATATCGAAAGCGGCACAAGAAAACGAATTTTCCACCAATCAGGCATTCGTCACGCTCTTCGAACACGTGCGGAAACATGATTCCGTCCTTCATGTTAAGGGACTCGTCTCTCCCGGCGGCGTCCACAGTCACACCGAACACCTCTACGCCTTCCTGAAAGCTGCAAAGGAGTCCGGCATCTCGAAAATCGCCATACATGCTTTCACCGACGGACGGGATGTCGGACCGCGGAGCGCGGCACAGTATCTCCGCGAACTCGAGGATGTGATCGACGATATCGGAATCGGCTTCATCGCGACCGCCTCGGGACGGTTCTACGCGATGGATCGCGACAACAACTGGGACCGCGTCGGGAAGGTCGAGTCCGCACTCTTCCGAAACGAAGGCGTCCGTTCCTATCAGAACCGGCGCGCTTCGGAAGTCATGGAGGAGCTCTATGCGGAAGGAGTCGTCGATGAGCACCTCGAACCGGTCGTCTTCCTCGATGAGGACGGGAAGGGTTATCAGATCGACGAGAACGACGGCGTCTTCTTCTTCAATTTCCGATCCGACCGCGCGCGGGAGCTGTCGGCGAAGACGGTCGAGTACGCGCAGGAGAAGAATATCTGTTTCGTCACGCTCACCGAATACGATCCGTCCATCAAGGCACTTGTCGCCTTCCCGCAGATCAGACCCGCAACGACACTCGCGGAGCAGATCTCGAAGGCAGGACTCACGCAGGCGCATATCGCCGAAACCGAAAAATACGCGCACGCGACCTACTTCCTGAACGGCGGTCGCGAACTCCCCTTCCCGGGAGAAGAGCAGGTCATCGTCGAGAGCCGGAAGGATGTGGCGACACACGATCTGGCACCCGAGATGCGCGCCCGGGAAATCGCCGACAAGGCGATCGAATATCTGGATAAGGGAACGGATTTCTTCTTCATCAATTTCGCGAACGCCGACATGGTCGGACACACCGGAAACGTCCCAGCCATCATCCGAGCCGTCGAAACCGTCGATTCCGAACTCAGCCGGGTCGTCGAAAAGACGCTTTCCCTCGGCGGCATCGCCGTCATCACCGCCGACCACGGCAACGCGGAACAGAATGTCGACACGACGACAGGCGAAACGCACACCGCCCACACGACCAACCTCGTACCACTCATCGTGACCGCGCCATGCACCCTTCAAAACGGCACGCTTGCCGATATCGCCCCGACCACCCTCTCGCTCATGCATCTCCCGATTCCGAAGGAGATGACCGGGAAAGTACTCTCGAAGTGATATCCCAAAAAATAAATCTTGCAAAAAAAGAATCCTGATTCCGCCAAAAGGAACCAGGATTTTATTTCACGAACGGCGCGAATGCGATCGAATAGAAGGCCGTTTCCTCGGAACGGATCGCCGCCCAAAGCTGATCATAGAGATCGAAGTGCCACACTTCGTTCGGATTGTTCACGAATCCCTCTTCGGAAAAGACCCAGTAGAGCATGCGGCGGTTCCCGAGCGCGAGTTCCTCGTCAAACGTCAGGGTTTTCCCCGACGATCGGACCCGTTCGTAATGGTCCGTAAACGCCCGTTCCGTTTCCGAAAAATCATCGAAGCCTGCGCCCAAGGGAAGCAATACTCCGGACTTCCGATCCCGGATCATGAGATCCGCGGCGCCTCCGGTCGAGTGAAAAGGCGGAGAATACGGATCCACGCTCCCGTTCTCATCCGATCCCCGACCCCAGAACTTCCGGACTTCCTCGGACACACGCTCCTCATCCCATTCCGGGTGTCTTTCGCGGACGTCGTTCGGCATCCATTCGAGATAACAGGTATCCTGCACCTCGACCGGTCGGTAGGCATCGTATACGAACAGTTCCATACCGGATTCCCGGAGCCGTTCATTCACGACGAAGAGTCGCCTCGCAACCGACTCCCGAAGGAGAAGTTTCCGGATGGAGCCGCGTATCCTGCCATGATAGGGAGGATTCCCTTCCGTCTTGTGATAGTAATTCTCCCCGGCGATCCCGAACCGGTCGACGATATCGACGAGTCTTTCCCGGGACAACGGATGGGAAAGATCGATCGGATACTGCCTTGACCCTTTTC
>CAYRYX010000039.1:0-9182 GCA_964428755.1 uncultured Bdellovibrionales bacterium
GTCGATGCGGCTCCGAAAGTCATCAAGGAGAAGGCTCCGAAGGCGGATGCCGAGGAGATGAAGAAGAAACTCGAGGCCGTCGGTGCGACCGTGACTCTCAAATAAGGTTCGAGCTGCATGCCCCGACCCCGCCCTTCGCGAAGGGCGGGGTTTTCGGTATTCGTTGTGTGTTGACAAATAGCATTCTTTAGTGTATAATACCAGGAGCGTACATTTGCGCTTGTTTGTCCAAGGAGGACAATATGAAATCGCTTCCGCTGGTTCTTTTCATCAGTGTTTTTTCACTCCCGGTGTTCGCTGCTTCGGCTTCGTTCGTCATCGAAGGCCAGGTTGTCCAGGTCGAGCCACGCATCCTTCACAGCACTACCTATGAACGGGAGTGCTGGAATGAAGAAATTCCGGTACAGTCTTCTTCTTCGAATCGTTCCTACGGCGGTGCCGTTCTCGGCGGCGTGACTGGTGGCGTCGTCGGTAACCAGTTCGGCAAAGGGAAGGGGAAAGAAGCTGCGACCGCGCTTGGTGCGGTCATCGGCGCCTTCGCTGGCGATAACATCAGTAACGATGGATATCGAAGCGCTCCTTCAGTCCAGTACCGGACCGAGCAGCGCTGTCGCTCTGTCCCTCAGCCCCGGGAAATCGCCGATGGATACAATGTGACCGTCCGATTTCAGGGGCGGGACATGACATTCCAGATGCGTGATGACCCGGGGTATGGATCGATCCGCCTCGACTTTAATGGGACGGTGACACCTCGGAGGTGGTAAGCAGCTTTTTGCAGACTTGCTCCGGCAAGTCTGCTTTTTCTTTGACAAGGATGGTTTTTTCTGGTATGAATGGATGTATCGTTTTGTTCATTGTAATGCGAATCGTCAGTTCCGATCCGGAGAGTTCTTTCCGGGTTTTCGTTTTTTTTCGACCGTTTTCGGTCGGTATCATTCATTAAAAGGAGATATGGATATGTCCATCAAGGAATTCATTCTTGATCTGAATAAACAGCGGAGTGACGCGTTCTGTTCGCCCGAGGCGCAGGATGCGCTTCGTCTCTATCGGAAGCAGCACCCGACGGATTTTCTTGTCTTCAAATGCATGGATGGGCGGATAAACTTGCCGCTCATCGCGAACCTTCCGGAAGGCGCGCTCCAGCCGTTCCGCAACATCGGCGGGAAGTTCGACCTCGGTTCGCCGCTTCTCAACGACCTCGTGCTCAAAGCGAGGCGGCAGGCCGGTCGCGAAGGGAACCGGATGCTGTCCTTGTGCACGTACCACTTCTCGAAAGGGGATATCCATCGCGGCTGTGCGGGTCACAATCATGACACGGACGCCGCCATCGCCGGCGCGAAGATGCTCAAGAGTCAGTTCGGGAGGATGTTCGGCCAGGGAAACCAGGTCGTATCCGCGATCGTCGTCGGTATCGAGACGGACGAGGATGCGCTCATCTTTCATAACGGGGGTGATGAACGATTATTGATCGCGGAGCATGCCGATGCGACCGACGACGAGATCGAACACCTGCTGTCCTCCCTGTATAAGGGAATGCATTCGGAAATGCTTCGGGATCTCCTCCCGATCGCGCTCGGGAACCGCGATCATGTGCGGGCTATCCGTCTCCAGAAACGGCCGGTCGCGGAGCTGGTGCACGGCGAGAATGTCATCGCGGTCGGTCGCGGATTCGGCTGGCTTCATGTTCCGAACAAGGCGCTCATCATCGGTCCGTATGACTATGACTGGGGCGATGCGGTGAAAGTCGCCGGGAAGATCGTGTCCGCGAATATCGCCGAAGGACGGGTCCCGAAGGAAAGCGGAGCGTTGCTTCTCGTCCTTACTCCGTTCTGGGAGCTGGATGAACGTGATGCGGTTGCGGAAAAATCCCGCTATATCGCCCGGGTGTCGAAGCGGGTTCTGAGTGAGTCGTTTCCGGATCTCAAGCTCGATGTATTCGTCGGGGTGACCGATATGCGGTCACGGTTGATGCACGAGATCTCACCGGAATAGGTCGGTGCCGTGACGGGTCCACGCATGCGTGGACCCGTTTTTCTTTTTCGGTGGTTTTGCCGTATACTGAAAAGAAGCGGGCTATCACTTCATTTTTTGGTGTGAAATACTATGGAATATTTCGGAATCGATCTGGTGGAGACGATCAAGGTGATCGGATATGCGGGGCTTGCGGTCATCGTGTTCGCGGAGACGGGACTTTTTCTCGGGTTCTTCCTTCCGGGTGACAGCCTCCTGTTCGTGGCTGGGTTCCTCGCGTCACAGGGATTCTTTTCGCCGTTTCTCCTCGCGATGCTCCTCTTCGTCTGCGCGACCTTGGGGAATATGGCCGGATATGAGTTCGGTCGGCGTGTCGGACCGAAATTGTTCTCGCGCGAGGACTCCTTCCTGTTCCGGAGGCAGCATGTCGAGAGGACGAAACGGTTCTACGATCGGTACGGTGGGAAGACGATATTTCTCGCGCGTTTCGTTCCGGTCGTCCGCACGTTCGCGCCGATCCTCGCAGGGGTGGCGAACATGCGGTATGCGTCTTTCATGACCTATAACGTCGGCGGCGGATTCGTCTGGTCGTTCGGACTCGTGTATCTCGGATACTCCTTGGGGAGTTTCGTGCCGGATGTCGACAAATATCTTCTGCCGATCGTCCTGTGCATCATCGTGATCTCCTTTCTGCCCGGAGTATTCCATCTGTATCAGGAGCGCAAGGAAATGCGAGCTGCCGAAGCCGCGAAGGCGTCAGTCGATATCGGGTAAAAAAAAGCCGGCGGAAACGCGTGGTAAGCGCGCCTCGCCGGAAAGTCCTTGGATCGTCTTACTGGAGATTCGCCTTGTCGCCTCGGTGCGCTCAAGGGTGGGAGGTCGCGCGCTTCGTCCAAGCCGTTTCGTATCGGAATCGGCCACGTGGGACGTTCTCCGCGGGAGGTTCATGAAGAGGGGAGCTTCATGCAGCTATCCGCGTGGGCGATGTCTCGCCTTCTCCATCCGTAAGTACTGGACATCCGGCTCCTTGAGCCGGACTTTTCGTCCACGATCGGTAGGGACATCCGATAGGGTGACAGGAAATCAGATTCTTGTCAATACCAGGACGCGGTTTCCGGCCGATTCTGCTATAATGGGACTCTATGATATCGAAACGATCAATCATCGTCTCTCTTCTTTTCTTTTTCGGGCTTGCGACCGCCTATTTCGTGTATGCGAAACTGACGGATGATTCCGGAGAGAGCCGGTCTGTCCCTGATGTGGTATTGGAATCCGTTCCCGATCTTCCTGTGCCGTCGGTTGAGAATTCTCCGGTCGCCGATCCGATCGTGAAGCCGTCCCTTCCGCCACCGCCACCACCGGATATGGATCGAATGAAACGTGAAGGCTGTGTAGCCGATGGGCTTCTGAACGGTGATTTTCCGGGAGATGGGAAGACGTTCCAGTTGATCAATGATTCGAAATGCTACTATCTCCATCGTTCGATCGAGACGTGGCTCGCTCCTCCGGATTGGGAGGAAATCGACAAAAATATGCTGTCGCTCCGCCCCGGGTTTCTGCACAGCATGTTCATCGCCGAGGCGATCGATACGAAGGCGAACTATTTCAACCCGGAAGAGAATCGTGATTTCGAGTTCGGTCCGATGTGCCGACCTGGGTCGAAGGGCTTCTGGGGGGAGCACACCTGTAAGCCATCGCTCAAGTCGAAGGAATACCGGCAGTATATCCGTGCCATCACCCGCGAGGCGATGAACCGGAATGTGCAGATCTTCGTGTTCGGGCAGATCTATCTTCAGGATGCGAACGATCTTTCGGAGACCCTTATGCCGGAAGTCATCGCGGACTTGCGTCAGTATGCCGCGATACGGAACATGAAGATTTTCATCGGTGCGCAGACGAACGATATCGCGGATCCGGAGTATCTCGGGCTGTTCGACTTCATAGAGGGCGGGGTCGGAATCGATGCGGAGGGGAATATCGAGAACGGTCCCTGCTTCTCGCGCTGGTGGAAAAAGGAGGGGGACTGGTGCTGGGGGCTTCTCTGGAACGAACGATTCTCGAAGCATGCGCGCAACGTGTTTCTTCACTATGACTGGAGCGCGAAGATTGGCGACGATATGAGCGTGTTCACGCGGATGAGCAAAGAGCAGCGCGAAGCGACCACTCGGAAACTGCACACGTATTTCACCGGCAAGGATATGGGGTTTCTCATCCCGTATCTGACGAGGCTTCATGTGGACAACGGCGGCTGCGTCGGTCCGGCAAAGCGTTTTTATACGCCGGATGATCGATACCACTGTGATGATGAAGCGGCGTGGAACAGGATACTCCAGGGGAAATGATCGGATGCATGATACAGGATAAAAGATTCAAGACAAGCCGACTGTGAAAATTTCCGTCAAAGTGAAACCGAATGCGAAAAAAGAATCCGTCGAGCGGATGCAAGACGGGTCGTTTCTGGTTTCCGTGAAAGCGCCGGCTGCGGAGGGGAAGGCGAATGCGCGACTCGTGAAAGTATTGGCGAAGCACTTCGGCGTCGCTTCGTCATGTATCTCGATCGTTTCCGGCACGTCATCCCGCATGAAGTGGGTGGAGATTTCCGTATGAAAAAGACGGAGCGAAAAAAGCTCCGTCGGGCTGTTGCTCTCATGTGAAACGGAGCCGGTAATAGGCCCGCTTCCCGATGGTCCGTTTGCATACGGAGCAGCGGACCTCCTCGTAGCGGATCCCGGTGTCGACTTCGAAGAAGAGACATGCTCCATGCTGGCGCATCGGTCCATCGATGCCTTTGCAATTGGAATTGTCCGCCCCGCAATGGGGGCATGTCTTGGGATTTTCTTCGTCTGGGAATCTGGTCCGGTCGTCGTTGCTCGTCATCCGGTGTTCACAGAGGTGCGCGAGCGCCGATTCCAGTGTGCCGAGTCTGACAACTTCAGGTTTTCCATTGCTCATGCTACGTCCTCCAAGGAACAAGAAATACCGACATTGGTATCCTGGGACGATAGCGTCTTTTTTCGTGCACGTCAACGTGCCGAGGCGGCAATCATCGTAGTATGAGTCTCGCTACAGCAATCCGGAATACGCTCCCGAAAGTGTCGAGAGGAGCCACGGGATGGCGATCATGATGCCGAGAAGAGGCAAGACGAACATCACGATCGATCCGATCATCGTCCAGAGGAAATACTTCCGTGTCTTCTCGACCGACGCGTAGATCGCGTCGAGCCTCTTGTCCTGCGCATCGAGCCGCGTCGTGAGTTCCTGGTCCATGGATTTTTTTGTTATCAATGGAAGTCAATCGATTATTTGACCGAGTTTGAATCCGAGATAGATGCCGACGAATCCGCCGACGCCGCTCCATAAGACGGAGGAAAAGGAGAGGGAGCCGGCGCCCCAAAACGTCGGGACATACCCGTCGATCCAGGATCCGATGAACATTCCAGCCAGGATGAGTTTCTTCGACATGATCCTAGTATGACAGAAAATCAGACAAACAAAAACCCCGCCTCTTGCGAAGCGGGGATTCCGTTCCTGGCCAAAATTAGGCGCGGGAGACGTTCGTGGCGGACATGCCCTTCTCGCCTTCGACGATCTCGAAAGAGACCATATCGCCGACTTTGAGCTCGTCATACGTCACACCGACGAGTTCCTTCGCATGGAAGAAAAGATCCTTCTCCTGTCCTTCGACGGCGATGAATCCGAACCCGCGATCCGTGAGCGTTTTGATGCTACCGGTCATAGTGTTCTGCTTAGTGCTGCTTATTTGCTACTTCGAAGAAATCCGACTACATTTCCCAAGTACGCTCAATATTGTAGCGCAATTTTCCGATTCTGTCAATACGCGGCCGGAGCAGGGAAAAAGAGGCCAGGAAGAGCCTCTTTTTGCATTCAAATCTCGTTCAGGTCATGTCGTATCCCCATTTTTCCGGAAGCGTCTTTGTACAGTATGCCGACGGCATTGGAGAGTTTTATCCTGCGGAGATTGAGCTCATTGAACTGGGGTTCGGTAAGGTCTCCGTCTGGGTTCCATTGTCTCAACAGTCTGTCATCGTCATGGTTCAACTTACTGAGCGTAAGATGGAATGCATTGAGTAACGGGTTAGTTTCTTTTCGCGCCTTCAATGCCTCTTCAAAGGCGGTTTCCTCCCTGCGCAAAGTTTCCTCCAAGCTGGTTGTCCCGAACGTGGTTTCAGCCTGGTCAAGCATCCTGCAGAGTTCTTGGTAGCGCTCTTCCGTTTCGGAAGAAAGTTCCGGGAGACCCTCCGGCGGCAGTTCGGTCTTGGCGGTTCGGATAACCTCCCGCAACAGTTCCTGTTTCTGGTCGGGAATTTCCTCGACGTTTGCGTCAGTTTTTCCGGTTGTGTCCCTTCCGTCCGCCTTGCGCCACCGCCCGGTCATTTCGTCATAATTCGATATGGTGTATCCGCCGGGCAACCAGTCGTTGTCGTCCGGACTGCCATCGCAGTACGCGACGCCGATGCTGGTGGTGTGTATCCGTTCCCCATCTGCCTTTCGGTATGTATAGACGCAGGTTATCATGCCTTCTTTGCCCTGCTCCAGGACAGAAATTTCGTAGAGCTGGATGCCGTCTTCGCTTTCCTTTCGTCTTTCTTCCTTGAAATCTTCCTGACCGATCAATGTCTTCATTTGAGCGACTACTTCTTCCAGGGACGGGAAATGTGGTTCCTTTTCGGTCGTCGGCGTCGGATTCTCGATATTGCTCCCGTCAGTTGCTTCGCCGATCATATTTTCGTGCATATCGTTTTTTTGCTTCATCGCTTAACGGTATGCCGATGGTCTTTTCCAGCTCGGCGATTTTCGCGGAAAAATCCGCTTCGGTCGGCTGAGGCGTATCGACGGCGCTTTCTTCCGGAATAGGCGGAATATCGGTTTTCACCTCCGCCGGATTTTCTTTCGGGGATTCCGTTTCCTGTTTCGGGATCTGACCCGGGAATTCGTGCATGATGGTTGAACTTATTTGCTGTCCCTATGGGATGAAGTTGGAACCTTAATTAGCCTCAAGAACAATTAAGAATTTGACAAAAAATAGATTGGTGATACTGTGTGTTCGGATAAGTTTCTAGGATCTCATGATTGAACGCCTTGGTCCTTTCAGGATAACCGCCGAGCACTTGGTTGCATCGCCAGATGTGACGATTCTAAGGGTTGTAGATGTAAGAGCTGAGAGCCTTGCATGTGCCGGTTGCGAAATCCAATGCGTTTAAGTTTGTGGAGCTTGCGGTGATGGAAGTCCGGAGGCTTTGCTCGAAAGAGACCACTCTCCATTGGAACCTATCCACCCTATCCCTGGCACTACGTGAAACACGCGGTGCCTTTTTGTATATGTCAGCTGGGGAGGATGGGATCGAACCATCGTATGATTTGATATGTGTTGCCCGGGTAGGATTCGGACCTGCATTCGCTTTTATTTCGCTCAAAGCTCGGGGACAGGGACTCGAACCCCGATACGTACCTTCAAAGGGTACTGTCCTACCATTAGACGATCCCCGAGCATTGAGAAAAATAAGTAAACCGGTTTTAAGATAACGCGAGTGCTTCGGTGATTCCGTTTACCCACCCTTTTATTTTCCGGTTCAAGTCTGTGCTTTTTCGGACATCTATTCGCATCAATCCGAAATAATCATCTTTCGTATTTTTCCGGTTCGTTTTTGGTTTGTGACTCTTGAAATACATCCGGTCGATTTTCGCATGAAGTAATTTTTCCCAGTACTTCCTCGCCCGTTCTTTGTCGGCGGTTACATGTATATATATGCTGTATACAAGATTAGTCTTGTCTTGATGACAAATTTCTCGGAGCCATCTATCAAAGAGGAGAATCATGTTCGGATCGGAGTTCGAAAATGTCACTTTCTGTGAGACGTTGTGTTCTTTTTGTTTTGCTCCTTCCGCCCAATACAATGCCGTTCCTATGAACCAAAGCTCTCTTTCTGAAATATTCTTAACTTGTTGCCTTGCGGAGTCTATTATTGCTATTTCTTTGGCTATTCGTGCGTTTCGACATGCAAGCTGCGCGCGCTTTTGCGCGCATCTTCTATTTTCCGTGAATCTTTGTCTATGAGCTTGTGCTAGTCCAATATGTTTAAGCCATGTGGACAGACTTGATTTTGAAACGGAGACTTGCTTTAGGATTTCATTATATGAAAGACCTTTTTTCCTGAGCATTATGGCTCTTTCTTTTTCACGGGGTTTCGACTCCATACGAACTAGTAGATATAAGCTACAATAATTATAAGTCTAGGTTCGTATTATGTCAAAATGCTTTCAAACCACATTACCTCCGAAGGCGGCGAGGGCTTGGGAGACGAGGGGGTTGCCGGATTTCCCATCCGCTTCGGCGACGACGACCGCGACCTTGGTTCTCGCGGAAAGAATGGTATCAAAAGCCTGCACGAGGGTCAATTGTGCTTTCGGTTCGGCGAGGCGATCCTTGTGGAAGGGGAATCGGACGGCGATGGTGATGGTATTGCCTTCGGCCTTCGCAGGACGGGCGTTCGTGAGGGCGAGGGTGAGCGACGCATTGATCTTCGTGGCTTCGCGGATGATGTCTCGCCAGCGGTCTTTCACGTCCTCGAAGGAAAACGTCGAAGACGGAGCGTCCCCGGAGTCTTCCTGTGCCGTTTCGACTGTGGCTTCTTCCGCTTTGTCTGCCACTTCCTTTGATTTCGGGATTTCCTGAACCGAAGGCTTCTTCAAAACAGCGGATGAAGTATTTTCTTCTTGTGTCTCTCGTTCGTGACTCGTGACTCGTGACTCGTGACTCTGCTCTTTTGTTTTCAGTTCAGCTTTTTTTGGCTCTGCGATTCCTGCTCCCTGCTCCCCGTTCCTTGTTCCTTGTTTCTTTCCGTCGGTCATCGCCTTTACCGTCGCGATTTCGATCGGGAGTTCGGGGATGGAGGAATTCTTCAACTGTTCCGCCGCGATCGAGAAGAGTTCGATGATACGGACGGCTTCTGACGGCGTAAAGGTCGCGGCGAGCGCGAGGGTCGATGCCTGCTGCTCGTCGGTGAAGGACTCGAGGTCGGCCGCCGCCGCTTTCTTGTCGATTGCGGCGAGGAGAATGACGCGGAGGTATCGGAGGAGCGAGGGGACGAATGCGGAGAAGTTTTCCCCACGGGCGGAGAGTTCGCGGAGATAGGCAAGCGCCTCGGGGAGATCATTCCCGCCGAGGAGTCGGGTGAACTGTTCGAGTTTCT
>CAYRYX010000040.1:0-9111 GCA_964428755.1 uncultured Bdellovibrionales bacterium
TGCCAAATCAAATCCTAATTTCTAACGATTCAAATGCGCTTTTGACATTCGGATTTGAATCATTGATTTGATATTTGTCATTTGATCTTTGACATTACTTCCACATCCGTTTCGTCTCGATATACCATCGCGAAAGACCAGAGAGACGCGAGGATACGTCGTTGGCGCTCCGGATATCGAAGCCCTGCACCGTATCGCTCATGACATAGGAAACGTCCGGGCTGTAGAGGAAGATCGCCGGATGCTTCTCGGCCAAAAGCCCGAGGAATGAACCGACGAATTCGCGGCGGCGATCGGGATTCAGTTCCTCGCGGAGCGAGAGCAGCGTCTCATCCGCGGCGCTCTCGTCGAACATGGCGAGATTGAATCCGGTCTCGCCCTTCTCACTCGAGTGCCAGAACGAATAGAAGTCGGGATTCACCCGCATCTCCTCGCCGTAGAGTATCGCCTCGTATTCCCTCGGTCGGATGACGTCCTGGTTCAACTCGGAAAGCGGCAACACCTTCACGTCGACGCGCGCGCCGACACGCTCCCACTGGGTACGGATGAGCCCAGCCGTCCTCTCGAGCTCGAACCACGCCGGAACGGCCAGCTGAAAGGAAAGCGGCGCGCCGTTTTTCGCCCGCACGCCGTCATCGCCGCGCGACCACCCCTTCTCGTCGAGGATCCTGTTCGCGGCGTCGACATCATAGGGCATTCCCGGAAGATCCGGATTCCCCTCCATGAAGGACAAAAACGGGAGCGAGGCGGCCGAACCCTTGCCCGCAAGCGCTTCGCGGACGAGCGCTTCGCGGTCGGTCGCTTTCGAGAGCGCTTCGCGGACTTCCGGATACGCGAGCGGGACGCTCTTCACCGGATTGAAGAAAACGGCGAAGATTCTCGGGAGGGAGAACTCGCGCGCGACCGTCCCCTTCCGATCGACAAGCTCAGCCGTGCGTCCGAGCGAAACCGAAGCCATGCCCATGATCTCCTTCCTCGAGAAGGAATCGATCATGCTTTCCTCGTCGGGATAGTAATTGAAGGCAAGCTTCGTGATATACGGTTCGCCGCCGAAATACTCCGGGAACGCGCGCAATTCGTATGAAAGGATATTCCCGTTCGAGTCCTTCTGATAATCGAAGAACCGGTACGGCCCGGCACCGATCGGCGCGAGGTTCGGATCGGCGAGCGCGAACCCTTCGGCCGGAACCGACTCCCAAACATGCCTCGGGAGAATGCCGACCGTCAGGTGCTCCGGAAATCCGAAGTACGGCTTCTTGAGAACGAAACGGATCGTGCGGTCGTCGACCATCTCGACGTCAACGCCCTGCCAGTTCTTCTGGAGCGGACTCTTGTAGGCGGGGTTCTTGATCGCGTCGATGGTGAAGGTCACGTCGTGTGCGGAAAGGTCGTGCCCGTCATGCCATTTTACACCGCCCCTGAGCGTCACCGTATATTCCTTGCCGTCCTCGGAAACGCTCATGTGCTCGGCGAGGTCGTTTTTGACACGACCGTCCGCATCATAACCGAGCAGCCCGGCATAGACGGCGTGCACGAGGTCCTCATCGGCGGCGTTTGCAGGCGAAAGGATGGGGTTGACGTATCTCGGCTGGCCGATGACTCCTTCGATGTATCGCCCACCGTGATCGGCGACCCGTTCCGTCGAGGAAAAGTACAGTGCACCGAGCCAAAAGACGAGCGCGCCGACCACGACGATCGAAAGCAACACGGCGATGATCTTATCCCTGACCGAAAGGGCCTGGAACAGCGCGGAAAAACCGTTTTCCCGCCACTTTCGGATCGAATCTTTGAGAGGAATACTCGTGCACTAAGAGTTACAGAGTCTGTAAAGCCTATAAAGTCCATCAAGCCCGTGAAGCGGAATCAAGTCTGGACATCGCGCACTTTACGGGCTTTCAACCTTATGAACTTGAAAGAATTGCTTACGACAGCCGCGTATTGATGATCGCGAGGATCAGGAAGGCCGCACCGAGCGCAACCGAGGATGAGAACAGGAATTTCTCGAACCCGCGCTTGGTGTAGTATCCGCCGAAGTCCCCGCCGAATGCGGAGCCGAGACCCGAACCGCGGTTCTGCAGGAGGATAGACACCATGAGCAGGATCGAGACGAGCACCTGCGCTACGATAAAAGGCTCCATAGAAGGAAAAACGAAAGAAAAAAGCCGGATGTGGCTTCCCTGAGGATACCAAAAAGGACCCCGCGAGTCAATGCTCCATCGGTATTCCGCTTATTTCACGGGAAAAACCGTCATCACCGGGGAAAGCACCGGACGGGAAGAGTTCCTCCCGTTTCCTTCGGCGATGAACGCTCAGGACGAGCCCGAGCACGATGAACGACGCGAGGAGTGAACTTCCCCCATAGGAAAGAAAGGGCGCCGGAAGACCGGTCACGGGAAGGGCACCGATATTCATACCGACATTCACCAGTATCTGAAAAAAGAAGTAGGAAAACGACCCGATGCAGATGAGGTACCCCGCGTTGTCACGGGCACGTTCGGCGATCCGTCGGATCCGGTAGAGCATCACCCCGTACGCGAAAAGGGCGGCACCGATGCCGAGCAGACCCAATTCCTCCGCGATCACCGCCACGAGGAAGTCGGTGTGCTTTTCCGGAAGGAAATTGAGTTGGGACTGGGAGCCGTACCCGAGGCCTTTCCCGGACAACCCGCCGGAACCGACCGCGATCATCGACTGGAGCACGTTGTATCCGCTCCCGCGCGGATCGGATTCCGGATCGACAAAAGCTTCGATACGGCTCTTCTGGTAATCTTCCAGGAGGAACCAGCCGGAGGATATGACGACACCCGCGAGCACCACGAGCGCGGCGATATGCTTCCACCGTATGCCGGACACAAGGATCATCCCCGCCCAGACGGCCGAAAGGACGAGCGCCGACCCGAGATCCGGCTGCCGCAGGACGAGGAAGACGAGTACCGACGACAGGATGAACGAGGCGATGATGCGGACCCATTCCCCGAGCTCGGAGCTTTTCTTCGCGATGAACGAGGCGAGAAAGATGATGAGCGCGATCTTCGCCCCTTCGACCGGCTGGAACTGGAGCGACCCGAACTCGATCCACCCGGCGGTGCCACGGACCGTACGTCCGAAAAGGATCACGAGGAGCAGTGCGGCGGCGGAGAGAAAATAGAGCGGCGTGCTGAACCGGCCGATATGCCGGTAGTCGATCGATGCGACGAACAGCATGGCGACGATGCCGACGGATCCGAAGAACGCCTGCCGGAGGAAAAAATTCCCGCTCCACGACCACTCACCGACCGGCGAAAGGCTGTAGAGCGAAAGAAGCCCCATTCCGAGCAGGAAGAGAGCCGAGAGAGGAAGCAACCAATCGATTTCGAGAAAACGTTTCACAAGAAAGTTACGGATCCGTCAGGTCTCTAAAGTCTATAAAGAAGCGGGACGGGATTTCTTTTCACTTTATGGACTTGATGGACTTTACGACTTTATGGACTTTATGGACTCGCTCACCGGAGGTCCTGGAATTTCCCCGGCTCCACGTACTGTCGGATGAAGTTTTCCTCATGATAGATATCGGCTTCGGGTTCCACATCCACCTGTGTCACTTCCCCCGGGAACGCCTTCGGCCACCGGAGCCGGAAATCGCGGTTTTCCCTCGTCCGGACCGTGTTCATCTCCGTCTGGTTGAAAGCGAGCGGTTTCCCGGCCGCATCGCGGAGGATCACCTTCACGAGAACCGACCGGAAATCGAACACGCTGTCGTTCACGAGCGTCCCCTGCGCTTCCCCGAAAAACGGTCCGGCGGACACCCGGTCATATCGCCTGTTCAGGATGGAAAGCGCCGGCTTTTCCTTGTAGCCGGAGAATTTTTCCCATTCCGGATCCGGGAACGTTATCTCGACCGTTTGCGGTACGCCAGCGGAGCGGAGACCGACCGAGAGGATCGTCTTCGTTTCCTGCGGAAGGATGAACCCTTTTCCGGATGCCTCGGCGAGAACATTTCCGGAAGCGTCCTTGAGTCGGAACACGTATGGAAGCGTTGCCGCGCCGAGTTCGTCGTTCGGATTGTAGGCTTTCGCCAGCACATCGTATTCCCCTTCGCCACCACCCGGAACAAAGGCTACCTCGCGGACGACGAGCGGTTCCGGAACGAGCACCTCCTGACACGCGGCCGCGCATGAACCGCCGCAGTCCGTCCCTCGCTCATCCTGATTTCGCTTCCCGTCGAAACAGCTCGGATCCGGTGCCGTGAAAAAATACCACGACGTACCGAAAAGCGCGACGAAAAAGACGACGATACCGACGATCGTGAGACGCTTCATCATGCGTTGTGCGGAGGTCATAGGAAAATAGGTTCATAAAGTCCATAAAGTTTATCAAGTTATAAAGCAAAATCGGATCGGAATCGGACTTTACGAACTTTATGGACTTGAAAGACTTTACGAACTCCCTTATTGTAGCACGAAACCCCGCCCCTTCCCCGCCAATCCCGTTGGCCGTCTCTCACCGCAGGTTCATCCGACCGGAACCTATACGGAAGAAGCCGGAACCGATGCTCATCGCCGGCGGGATATCCGGACACGCCGCCCCGGAGAAGGTCCAGTTGACGCCGTTACCGGAGACGCTTGTCGAGGAGTACGCGGTGATGGCGGCGGATCCGCCCTGATCCTTGACGGTGGCATCGTAGATGGTATAGGTACCCGTTCCGCTCCAGCTCCGCTGGACACCATTGGACGAGGAGAGGATCTGAATATCGTCGGTTCCCCCGCAGGTCTGGTTGCTTTGAACAACGATCTGTCCGCTGTTCGAGACGTTTCCGGCAAGGGTAAGGTCTCCGGTTCCGGTCATCTTGAGGACACCTGCCGATCCGACGGTGAGCGCGGTGGTGGAGAGGGCGGAAGTTCCGGCGACGCGGAGCTGCCCCTGGGTGATGGTCAGATCCTGGCTCGCGGCATTCCAGTCGGCATTGGAAGCAAGTGTCACCGTCCCGGCGGTTTTGTTGATGGTGATATCCCCGTCCGGCTCATTCCCGCCTTGGTCGGTGTACGTCTGGTCGTTTCCTCCGGTGAAAGCGAGAGTAGCAGAACCGCCATCGGCAGTCGTAGCGATAATCGCATTCCCTTGAACCTGCCAAGTACCTGCCAGCGCCCCATCCGTATGAGTGAAATTGTTTGCGACAATAGCAGTATCGCCTGATGCAAGCGTAAGAATCGATGACGTGCCGCCCTGCCCCCTTACAGCCGTAACAATCACATTGTACAGGGTAATCGAGGTAAGAACGTCCACTGTATACGTTTTACCATAATAGTCCGTACTATCCGGAGCAAAATTAATCGTTCCATCGTTGTGATTAAACGTCCCGCCAGAGAGAGCGAAGATGGTCTCGTCCGCAGCATATGCTCGACCAACCGAAAATACTCCAGTCGGAGCGGTAAAAGTTCCTGATAAAATCGAAAATCGACTGAGATTCAAGCTTGTCGTCCCACCAGCAGGAGTCACAACAGCAGATGCGTTGTTTATTCGAAGATACGGTCCGAGCCCCCCGGCAGAATACGCATACGTTTTTGCTCCAGCTCCAGTCATCGTGAGTGTCTCTCCTCCATCGGCTCCAGCTCCGATCACTACGTTTCCCTGGACTTCCCACGCTCCCACGAGCAAGCCGTCCGCATGAGTAAAATTATTCGCTACAATAATAGCATCGCCTGACGCAAGCGTAAGAATCGATGACGTTTCCTGCCCCCTTACAGCCGTAACAATCACATTGTACAGGGTAATCGAGGTAAGAACGTCCACTGTATACGTTTTACCATAATAGTCCGTACTATCCGGAGCAAAATTAATCGTTCCATCGTTGTGATTAAACGTCCCGCCAGAGAGAGCGAAGATGGTCTCGTCCGTACTTACAGCTCTCCCGACCTCAAGCGTTCCACTTGTGCTCGTAAACGTTCCATTCGAAAGAGTGAAAGTTCCATTGATATCAATAGTGCCCGATCCGCCAGCAAATATCCCGTCTGCTTGATTGTAATGGGAAGTTCCGACGGTGACAGTATAGCTCCCGCTCTGAGTGATGGTGCCGGTATAGCCGGTATTGATATCGATGCCCGCGACGCTGATGTTCGCGTTGATCGTGGCGTTTTTCGTGGAGGTGCCGTCGAAAGTAGCGATGTCGGAGGCAGTGGGGGCGGTGTCACCCGACCAGTTGGCGGCGCAGGACCAATTATTCGCCGTACCCGCACCGCCGCAGGTGCCGTCGGTACCGCCCCCGTCCCAGGTACGGGTGACACCGTAGGCGATTTTCCAGTATGCCAAGCCAGCCCCTATCATAAGCAGTAGGACGAGAATCGATATGGCTTTTCGATTTTTCATTTTTTGAAACATACGGGAATGGTCATATCAACATCCACACCGGAATAAGCGTCATATCGTCATGAACCGCGAAATCATTTTTCGTGACTACCACCAGTTTCTTTTCGCTTTTTTTTGAAAGTTTCACCGCGAATTTGAGTGCGTTGAGCGTGATATGCTCGCGATATTTCACCTCGATATACCGATGCCGCTTCAAGTCTAACACGTTGTCCGTCGCCACGAAATCAACCTCGTCCTTGCGTATCCGCCGAAAAGAGACGTACGCGTACCTTTCCTTGAGCAACAGCATGCAATAATTCTCCACGAGAAATCCTATCCGGGGATCCGGACACCCGTCGGCGGACCATGCGTGTAACGCGGAGAAAAAATTCGGACTCCCCAGATACACTTTTTTTCCGAGACGTCTCGACTTCCTCGCGGACTTGGTGAAATTGTAGACCAAGTGGATCAGAAAGCTTTCCTCGAAATAATCGAGGTATTTCTTGACGGTCTTCTCATCGATTCCGATTTCACGTGCGATATTCCCCGTCTCCACGATCGACCCTATTTCACCGACCAATACCTGGAAGAGAAATCGGAGCTCATCGACTTTTTCCACCCCGAAAATCCTGGGGATATCGTATTCGATCGTCTTCTTGTAGATCGCATCCGTCAGATATTTCCTGATCACCGCCGGATTTTTTTCGCAGACAATCTCGGGAAATTGACCATACCGGATATAGTGTTCGAATTCCTGTCCCATGGTCGAGCCATACTGATGGAAAAATCGCTCGCGAAGCGCCGAGTGCTCCACTTCCCCTCCGAAAGGGATTCCCACCGCCCGATATCCCGCAAGCATTTCCTTTTTGACATCCTTCAGTTCCAGATACTCGTCAAAGGAAAGTACCGACAAGGAAAATTCGTAGATTCTCCCGACCAGACTCTCCGTAGTCTTCTTGCGCAGAAACAGGGAAGAGGAGCCGCTCACGACGAATTTTATCCGCGTGTCGGTATCGTAGTACCGCTTCAGGATATGCTGCCACTTCGGATTATACTGGATTTCATCCAAGAAAACATAAAGTTTTCCTTCCTTGGGCGCGATTTTTTCCAGGTATTCGTTCAGATAGTCCGCGATAGTGATACTTCCTGGAATGATCGCCTCATCGAATGTCAAAAATAACACCGCTTCCGGCTTGATGCCCGCAAGCACACTTCTCATTAGTTGTTTCAGGAGGACTGTTTTTCCGGTGCGCCTGAGTCCGACGATGGAAAGAAGCTGCCGTTCATTCATATATGACAGAATCTCGCTGAAAAGTTTCCGTGTATGTTTGATGGTTTCCAGTTCGGCGAAAAACTCATCCGGGGAATCCCAGTGCTTATTTTGTCGATAAATTTCCTCTATAATAAAGGATTTTCTCATACTTTTACATCTATAGGTATCAAAGATACTATAAATGTATCATTTATAAGGACACGCGTCAATCCAAGAAAATAACATGCGATCATCGATACGAATGCCATCAGTCCGATTCCGTCCCAGGTGCGGGTCACGGCGTAGGAGAAGTGGCAGTATGCAAAACTACCCACGATGATGAGGAGGAAAACGAAAACCAAGGCGATATTTTTTGGTTCTGGGAAGCATACGGACAAGAATGTTTAATTTCTCCGCCCAAGGCGGACCAGCCTTGGGCTGGCAATTTTCATTGAATTTTTCAATGTTTCAATTTCTCATTTCTGAACACTGGATCCTTCGCTACGCTCAGGATGACGGAGGGGGTCGCGGGATGACAGCCTTCGCAGCTCTTCCTCCTTTCTTTATTGTAACACAAAAAACAGCCCGTTCCGGGGCTGTTTCGATAATCGAAAGGTCTCTTCGTTCTTCCGTCTCTGAAAGGCACGGTCTTGGCGGCGACCTACTCTTCCCCGCCATCACAGCGAAGTACCATCGGCGCTGACAGGTTTCACTTCCGAGTTCGATATGGGATCGGGTGTACCTCTGTCGCAAAAACCACCAAGACTGTGCCTTCCAGAATCAAGAGCCTTTTTAAAGGGCTCAGAAGAAGTCAGAAGCTTTCTGTTGCCAACCGAAGTGAAAAAAGAAAGAATGGTATTCAGATTCATTAGTACTTCTCGGCTCAACCCCTCACAGGGCTTCCACCTGAAGCCTATCAACCTCATCATCTCTGAGGAAATCTCGTTCCGATAAATCGGAACAGCTGCCTTATCTTGAGCCTGGCTTCCCGCTTAGATGCTTTCAGCGGTTATCCTACCCGAACATAGCTACTCTGCGGTGCTCCTGGCGGAACAGCAGATACACCAGAGGTTCGTTCTTCCCGGTCCTCTCGTACTAAGGAAGAGATCTCTCAAGCAGCGGCGCCCACAGCAGATAGGAAACCAACCTGTCTCACGACGGTTTGAACCCAGCTCACGTACCGCTTTAATTGGCGAACAGCCAAACCCTTGGGAGCTTCTCCACCCCCAGGATGCGATGAGCCGACATCGAGGTGCCAAACCTTGCCGTCGATATGGACTCTTGGGCAAGATCAGCCTGTTATCCCCAGGGTAACTTTTATCTGATGATCTTCCACACTCCTACGAGTGATGGTCGGTTCACTAACTTCTCCTTTCGGAACTGATCGACTGATCGGTCTTTCAGTAAAGCCGGCTTGTGCGTTTGCGCTATCGACCCGATTTCCATCCGGATCTAGCCGACCTTTGTAAACGCCTCCGTTGCATTTTAGGAGGCGACCGCCCCAGTCAAACTACCCACCAGGCACTGTCCCCCCGCCG
>CAYRYX010000041.1:0-8821 GCA_964428755.1 uncultured Bdellovibrionales bacterium
GATCGATACGGAACAACTCCGAAAGAAGCGCTATCGCATACTCCTCGACCCCGCTCCGCCGACCATCGGCCAGACACCTCACATCAACACCTATTCTCATACATCCATCAGAGCCACCCCTCCCGAAGCCTTGCTGCTAATGATTACCACTCCGCTCTCCGATTTTTCCCGAAATATCTCACCAGAAGCACCGCCCAGAATGCGAAGAAGAGTCCCGCGGCGGCACCGCCGCCAAAGGCGATACGAAGCGGAACCCGGGCGTCCGACACGACCGGATCACCCGCGACGACCGTGAACCAATTCGGATCCTTCGCCTCCGCGTTGAGTTTCTCCGTTTCCTTGTTCAACGCGGAAACGATTGCCTCTCTCGCTCCCCCGAATCCTTTCCTGTTCGGAGCGGCATACCGGACGTCGATCATCTGTGAAGAAAGCCGCTTCGCTGAAAGTGTTGCTACCACCGGTTCCGGCGCACCGAGCGAAATCATCTCCGCACGCACCGAAGGCGCCGCCATCCACCGCACGACCGTATCCGCGAACCGTTCGTCCGCCTGCAACCGATAGAACTGGTCATAACGATACGCATCCGTCTTTTCGTATCCCGTCCGCGAGACATTGAGGAGGAGCGCCGCTTCGTACCGCTCCGGCTGAAACCGATACAGAGCGAGACCGACTAGAATGGACCCGAGAAAGACTCCGAAAAAAAGTTTCTTCCGATCGACGAATATGTTCACGAATTCCCGAAGTTCCATACCGGTAAATGCCAAAGCTCAAATATCAAATGTCAAACCAAATCCTAAAATCTGAATTTCAAAACCAAAGCGCCGAGCCTATAGATACACTCAAACGAGAGCATTTCAATTTCAGCCATTTTGGCTTGATTTGAAATTTGGCATTTCGGTTTTGACATTCCGACGATGCTCTCGGAGAGCATTGTCGACGTATTCTCCTATTTTGCGCGTAAATACGGCTTTGTCAAACGGGAGCGCCTTTTCGCGGATCGTTTCCGGATCGAAGGAACACTTCTCGAATCGCGAAACGGTATCCACGATGGCGCTCTCAGACTGCTCGTCGAAGAAAACCCCGGAAACGCCCTCCTCGACCCGCTCCCCGATATCGCCGCCACGGAAGGCGATCACCGGTCGCCCGGACGCCATCGCCTCGATCGCCACGATACCGAAATCCTCCTCCTGCGGAAAGACGAACGCGCGGCACTCGGCATACTGTTTCGGCAGATCCTCGTCCGGAACCCGACCGAGAAACTCGATCGTCGGTCCGGCGATCTTCCGGAGCCGTTTCTCTTCGGGTCCCCGTCCGATGATCCGAAGCGGAAGCTCGAGCCGATTGAACGCTTCGATCGCGATATCGAACCGCTTGTACGCGATGAGTCGCCCGACCATGAGGAAGTACTTTTTCCGCTTCTCCGGTTTCGCGATGAAGAACCGCCCCGTATCGACCGGCGGATGAATGACCACCGAATCCTTTCCGTAGTATTTCCGGATGCGCGCCGCCACGAAGTCGGAATTCGCGAGATACCGGTCCACCCGGTCGGCGCTCGCCTTGTCCCAAAGCCGTATCGGGCTCATGAAAAACGGCACGAGCTTCTTCACGAAACGAGGAAATCCGAAATCCTCCGTATACTTCTGGCAGTCGTCCCAGGCGTAGCGCATCGGGGTATGAATATAGGAGATATGGAGCGTCCAGGGGTCCGTCAACACTCCCTTCGCATAGCTCGACGAATCCGACAACACCACATCGTATCCGGTGAAATCGAACTGCTCGATCGCGGGCGGCATAAGCGGCGGAAAGAGCCGGTGCGCGCGACGCACCCCGGGAATCCGCTGCAGAAATGACGTGTGCACGCGGGACCGATCAAACAGGCCATGCACCGCCTCGCGGTCATAGAGGAGCGTATAGATCGGCGCCTCCGGAAATACCTCCGTCAGAGCGGAGAGTACCCGTTCGGCACCGCCGTACTGCACGAGATAATCATGGACAAGCGCGATTTTCATGATTTTCTTATTTAATCCTCGTCTGTCCATCCGTTCCCATGATAACGGGTTTTTCGGAAATTTCATATTCCCCGGTCTTCGGATCGATCGACACGCCGACAAGCAACCCGTTTTTCGTTTCGTCGCGGAAATACTGGTCAAACACGAGATTGCCGAGCGAATAGTATATCGTTTTCCCTTCATAGGTTTCGTGTTCCTGCACCACATGCGGATGCGAGCCAATCACGATATCCGCACCGGCATCGACGAATTCCCGGGCAAGCATCTTCTGTCTGTTCGTCGCCGGTTCATATTCGTCGCCCCAGTGGGCATAAAGGACGATAAAATCCGCCTCGCTTCCCGCAGCACGGATGTCTTCAATCGCCTTTTCCCGTCCCTGCCACACGAACTCGTTGTAGTTGACGAACGCGACCCTGAACCCATCGAAATCCCTCACGAAGAAACGTCGTGTCCCGTCCGAAGGAGAGCCGAAAGAGTCGACGCCGGCGTCACGAAGGAACGCTTCCGTTTCACGCGCACCGTCTTCCTTGAAGTTGAGAATGTGATTATTACCGAGGTTCGGAATGATATTGAAATCACGAAGAAGCGGGGCGATCTCTCGGTCGAAGGTGAAGACATAGTTGTCCCGTGCGCCTGCTTCGCTTGTCTCGCTTATCGAAACATTTCCGGTAATCGGTCCTTCAAGATTCGCGATGACCGCGTCCGCTGATCGGAATGTTTCCCGAAGCGGTTCGAGCGGGTACGCATCGCCATGCCTCCGCATCATCGTCCGGATCCATCGGTCGAACATCATGTCCCCGCCGAAGAGCAGTTTCACGTTTCCTGAGACGACATCCGGCACTGTCTGAAGAGTCTTGCCCCCTTCCCCTGAGAATCCGGCGAAGAAATAACTCGTCGTACCGGATCGGAGATCGGAAAGGATCCGCCCGGAGTTGGTATTCGCAAGAAGGTCGAAATGAGTCGCGCCGATACTCCTCATCGTCTCGAGCAACATGGCTATCGAAACCGGCGAATCCACATGGTCGTTCCCAAACGGAAGGATCTCCTGACTCCGGAAATTCCGAAGGAGCGGCTCGGTTTCCCTATCTTTTTCTTCGGCCGTCTGCGCCGGCAGATAATGCGAAAAATCCACCGCAGCGATGACGACCGTATCGCTATCAGCCATATCCCGAAGCATGCCGGAAACAGCCTGCACATCGCTCCATGACAGATGGGAGTTGAGCACAACCGGAACCACGTCCGTATCCGGAAGAAAATAACGGAGAAATGGCAGCACTCCCGCTATGGAATGCTCCTTCGAAAGAATCGCCTCGTCCGTTCCGGCAAAAGGAAGCCCGAGTAATGTCTCCGCCTTCGACGCATCTCCCTCCACCCGACCGAAAGGCGTCTCCCATGGCGCCGCACTCGTAAGAAGTTTGTATTGCCCCGCGTCAGGATGATTGGGACCGATAAGGATGATCGTCTTCGGATGTTGTTTCGCAAGCTCCCGAAAAAATCCGGTGAGATGCGCCGCCGGAAGCGTGTGGTGCGGAATCAGTCCGCCACGGATCGGCCCCGAAAACGTGAACGATGGTTTCTCTCGCGATTCCTTTTCACCGGCGACAAATCCCTCGCTATCGAACGGATGAAGCGGATGGATATATTCTCCGTCATTCTCGGAGAAAACGGCTCTGTCCCGTTCCCCGTTCAAAGAAAATGATGCATACAAAAACCAACCCATCACAGCTATCGCGACAACTCCCAAGAATAATCCGGCCTTCTTCGGAAAAACAACCATAACCTATCATTTGATCGTAACGCGGTCGCCTGAAAACACTTTGAAGCGGGATCCGTCACTCGTCTCCACGAGCGTACCCGGGGCCAAGAATTGCCCCTTCCCGGAAACCCGCGCCAGATATTCGACCGGTTTCTTCCTGTCAGTCGGAATACAGAATTTCACCCGCTGCCCCTCGACGGAATACGGGTAGACGCGCACGGTCCCATCGCTCTCCCGCTCCAGACCATGCCACGACGTTACCGGCTTCATCCCGGCGGGAAGCGTATCGGTGACGAAGAGACACTCTCCCGGTTTCGTCTCTTCCGCTTCGATATGGGAGGAAAATTTCACCGAAACCAGATCTCCGGATCGAAGCTCATGTTTCGACGCTCCCGATACGGAATAACTCCTCTGCAACGTTCCGGAAAGAGCGTTTCCCTCTCCTTCTTTCGCAGCCATAGTCCGAACGACCGTCGCTCCGACATTTCCATCCGCCCTTTCGATCTTCAGAGTCCGCATATCATCCTGCGACAGCGAGAGCGAGAACGTCTCGCCTCGTTTCATCGCCTTCTCTTTGCGTTCCCCGTTCAGACTATATGAAATCGAAATATCGCCGCGCTTCGGAGCGTGCTTCAGTTTCGATTCGAGAAAAGCGATGCGCTCAAGAAAGAACGGATTCTCCCGACTGACCCGTCCGTTGACATACGAGAACAGCTGGTCGGCTTCCGGCATCCCCGAAAGCGCAGCGATCACGGCGCCGAGTGCGGTAGCTTCAAGCTCTTCGGAGCTCCCCGACTTTCCCGAAGGAACGGCAATTGTCACAGCATGTTCCTCATACGCTCCAAGCGCCTCGCGAAGAATCAATTTTCCCCGTTCGCCGTTTCCGAGAGCCGACTCCGCCACTCCCAAGAGCAGCTTCTCACGCACGGAGAGATCCTTTTCCAAAAGCATCCGCTCGACATCGAGCAGCACCGCGTCCCCGCGGAGCGCACGACCAAGAAGCGCCACTACGACCGATTCACGGGACGATTCGGGACTCTCGATCGCTTCCTGGAAAATATCCGCATCCGAAGCCGGAATCATATCCCGTACTCCCGCGATGCCGGAAAGCGCGGTCGTATACAGGTCGGCGTCACCGTAAGGGAACAATCTGTATCCCTTGTTCCCATCGACGAACGGCTGCCACTCGTCGGGAGACGCCGGATCGAACTTCTCTCCGAATGACTCGTTCAAGATCCGCTTCGCCGCAGCCCCTGCGACCATGCCATCGAACCGACCGCTTCCGTTCATCGCGAGATTCCAAAGTTCGGATAGTGCCGTACTCATACCCTGTTCGCTGAACATGATCGTCGTCCGTCCGTGTTCCCCGGGGCGGAACTCCGTTCCGACAGCAACCGGAAACGCCGCCGTTTCGGTCCGCCATGTTCCCTCCGGGACGACTCGTATCGCTCTCGTCAGCTTGTCGGTCTTATCTCCCGATCGGGCACCGATCGTTATCTCATGCGTTCCCTCCGGGAGCGCCGGAAGCTCCGCATCGGATGATTCGAACACCTTCCCGGAAACGGTTTTTTTCACGCCGAGCGATTCGGATTCGATCGAGAACTCGACCTGATCACCCTTCGCCACGCCTGTCCCGAACGCCCGCAGGGAAAGGATCGGTTTATCACCGACGACATATTCGGCATTGAACGCCGGAAGAACGAAAAACGGAAGACTCACCGGAACAGAAAGCTCGTTCGATTGTCCGGCAAAAAGATCCTTCGTCACCGCCTGACTCGCGACCCGCCAACTCGTCAGATTATCCGGGACACGGAACGACGTCTTCCCCCGACCGTTCGCATCCGTTTCTATTTCCGAAAACAGCACACGATCGAGAAAAACACTCCGTCCCTTATCGTTGTGCGCATAGACTCCGTCCGCGAAGTAAGTATGGTAGGTATCGACGGAAAAGTTATAGACGGTAACGCGTTCGCCTCGTTTCTCGATGGAGTTGATCCTTTCCCAATGATTATCCGCCAAAAGCACCTTATCCCCGATCTGCAGTTCCCCCGCCATGACCCACCTGCCATTCGAGAAGATATTATGTTCGGGTGTAACGTGGAGAAATCCGTTTATGATAAGATACCCGTCGACGACATGCCGGAATATCTGCGTCACGCTCCCGGCACGAAGCATGGGATCGGACTCACTCACCCGCGAAGAAACGGAATCTCCGACGGCTATGGATTCGATTGGCTTCTCGCTCCCATCCGACATCAGGATCGGGGTTCCGGGCAGAAAGCATCCGCCACGCTCCGCCATGTCCTTGAGGTTCGGGTACTGATGTGACGCGTATGCCGCGATGATACCCCCGCCGACGGAGCGATACATCCCGTTCCAATCCCCCATAAGGCTGGGTTCATGAGGCGCGACCGCAAGCTGCGCCTCGTCGACCGCCGAAAGATTGACCTTCGCCGGACGTCCGTTCCCATCCGGATCTTTCACGGAAACATCCAGATTCACCGTATCCCCCGGACGATAGGAAGATTTGTCAGCGGAAACGGAGAGTGAAAGCTCGCGATCTTCCTGATCGAAGCGGACTCCCGTCAACCGTTCGATATAGGTCGTCCCGGTGAACATGACTCCGCGGATTTCGATATTCGGTACATCCCGCTCCGCATAGAAAAACCGGTACGATGCATCGCTTTGCACGACCGCGTCACGAAGTCCCCGCTGTGCTCGATAGAACAGGAACCGACTCCCCGACGGAAGCGCCGAGTCGTCGGTTTTCCCGAACGAAACCTCGACCGCTTCATCCGGGTGATACTCATGATTCGCATCCTGTTTCGGAATAAGCGCGTAATCCGGTTCCGAGCCCGATGAGGCGTATCCGTAAAAATATCGTTCAAGAACCGTCTTCCGCCCGCCCGCATCCACTGATTCAAAGATCGCTTCATACCCTTTCCCGTCCACAAGCGAAAGCTCCATTGCAACTTTCCCATCGCCACCCGTCACAAGCTCCTGCTCCGGAAGCTTCTTTTCCTCCCGTTCATACCGATACCGCTTGATTTTCTTCTTCTCGATGAAGTCGTAGAATTCCCCGTCCTCTTTCCTGATAAAGGATATTTCCTTCACCTTCGCAACGATACGGATTCCAGGAACCGCGGCACCCGCATAAGCGGAAGCATCGCTGCCATATCCAAGCGTCGCTCCACCCATAGCATCCGCTTTTTTGAAATCGACATCAAACGCCTTGAGTGAAATCTTCTGTCGCAACCCATCACGCGTTTCCTCGGATGAAAGCCCGACCATCGAAGGGAACACGAAGACCGACGCATCTGCCGTGATATCGCCCTCCTCGCCCGATGTCGGCGCAACGGATACGAATCGCCGACCCGGACTCTTCATATCGGAAAACCGCTCCTCGAACGAGAACCCTCCGTCATTATCGGTAGTCAGCATCTTTTTTTCAGGATACCCCGTCGTGAGCTCGACGCCGGGCACCGGCGTCCCATCGAAGAATTCCACCTTCCCCGAAAAACGAGCAGGCTCGTCCTGAAGAATCACCCGCTTCTCGGGTGCAAGCGTGATCCGATATGCCGGTTTCGTATAGGTTTCCACCGAAAACCCGACCGTCACGAGCGCCGTATCCGTATCCGGATCATCACCCTCCATATATACCTGCGCGGAATAATATCCGACCGGCAATTCCTTGATCGGGATTTCTCCGATGAACGTCCCCCATTCGCTCGTCTCGATTCTCTGTTCTTTTCCGTCGATCAACATTTTCAATTTGAGCTGTTCCGGAGCGGAAGCGTCACGTTTCCGAAGTACCCCCCAAAACGCAAGCGTATCCGTCGGCTGATACGTTTCCCGGTCAAGATAGAGATACGACCAATACGCTTCGCTACGCCCGGATGCACCGCTCGCATAGTTCGCGTTACTCTCGACCGGCACGATGACCGATTTCCCATCGGAAGAAGCGATCCGCATGAATGAAGCCTCCGGAGCGGTTCCATCCTTCAAAAAGCCGGGGGTCGGAGCGGAGAGGAGTCCGTTCCCGTCCGTTGTTCCGGAAAGCGATTCCTGTTTCGCGCCGGAAAAAATCTCTACCGAAGCACCTGCTATCGGCGCACCCGCCCCTCCGACACGGTTCGCCCAGACGAGCGTCTCCGTATCGCTTGCCGCCGCATACGCCGCCACGTCCGTCATCTGGAAAAATCCATGTGCCTTCGCACCGTCCGACTCGATGACGACAAGATATCGCCCCTCCGGCAACGGTTCCGGAAACAGAAAGTATTGTTTCCATCCCGACGACTCCAGATTCGCCTGAAACAACGAAACCTTCGCGAGTCCCTGCTCATCCGTCTTCATGTTCGCCCGCGCATAGCGGGTCCACGAAGGGATACTCCCCTCGGAACGGAGCGCGGAAAGATACGCATCTTCGTCCGGAAAACGATACACCGACACGCCGATCGACGATGTCTCGAAACCGGAGGCAGCGACCGAAAATGCCGGCGTGGCGCCGAGACCGAACTGGTATATCGCCATTCCGGAATACCAGTTCGATGAAATATCAAGGCTCTTGTTTCCGGCATACTGCTCCTCTGCCGCCGTCTCGAACCGAAACACCTTGTCCGACGCGAGCGTATCCCCGCTTCCCTCCACACCGACACCCGCCTTCATTGTCACGGTATAGAGCGTTTTCGGCGAAAGTTTTTCCGGAACGAATACCAACGTCTTCCGATGCCGTTCGAATCGTCCCTTCACGGCCGGCTCGATCTGAAAGAAATCCTCCGCGTCCGCGAAATGCTCGTCGGTAAATGTCACCTCGATTCCTGCGGAAAGAGGAACGGCGATCGCACGGTCGCCCGGAAGCGTCTTCTCGATAGCGAATACCTTTTTCGTCTGAAACGCCCACGAAAGGAATCCGGTCGCGTCTTCGCTTGCGGCGTTCGCCGCATCCGCGGAGATATCGTCGGTCGACAGTTTGAATGCGTACACGGATCCTCCTTTGAGCGGCTGATCGAAAGCCACCTCCACTTCATTGGCACTCCGGGATCGCGTCGTGAAAGAA
>CAYRYX010000042.1:0-8679 GCA_964428755.1 uncultured Bdellovibrionales bacterium
GCGACGATGGAGATCTCCTCTCCGTCACGGAGAATGGTCGACACTTCGGTTCCGGAGACGGCCATGCGGAGCGTGGTGCCGACCGTGGCGGCATCGAGGCCGTAGACCCCGAGGCGTTCATGGTCGAGCGCGAAGGTGAACTCCGCCGGCGCCTCGCGGAGCGAGAGCTCCGCGTTCACGGTGCCGGGGATTTCGGCGAGGATATTTCTCAATCTTTCCGCGGTTTCGGAAAGCGTTCCGAGGTCGTCGCCGATGAGCCGGGCTTCGAAAGCCGCTCCGGCCGGCGGTCCGCCGCGCGGCGATTCGACCGTTATGTCCGCATTGCCGATGCGCGGAAGTTCGGCCCGGATCTTCGTGGCGAGATCGTATGACGTGATGTCGCGGTCTTCGGGATCGGAGAGGTTGACGACGATACCCGCCTCGTTCGAGGAGTCTCCGGATCCACCCGAGGAACCGTCCGGCGAGATTCCGGGACGACCGACGATGGTCGAGAAGTTTTTCACTTCCCGGTACTCGCGGAGCTTTCCCTCGATCTGTCGGACGATAGCGTCGGTTCCTGCGACGTTGAGTCCGTCCGTCGCGGTTACGTTTATGAAGAGCATCTTTTCGTCCGATGCGGGGAAGAACTCCGATTTCACGATACCGAAGACCGGAAGGAGGACCGACCCGATGAAGAGTGTGACGACCCCGAAGAGCGTCGTGAGGCGCCGTTTCTTCGTCGAGAGGATGAATCTGAGTGCGGTTTCATAGATCGGTATGACGCGTTCGAACCCGACGACGCCATGGATGAGCCGGTCGGTAAGAGTCGATCCCGGTTCTCCCTGGAGGCGGAGTTTCTCCTTGATGAGCCGGTCGTCACGGAGTTCGCTTTCGGTGAGAGCTTGGTTCCGCTCAAGGACCGCTTTTCCGTTTCCGCGGAAACGGAAAAGAAGAAGGAAGAGGAGGAGTGCGCCGGATACGGACGCTATCGCGAAACGGGCGATACCGCCCAGGAGGAACGCCGCCGCGAAGACGCCCGCCGCCATGAGGACGGTCGCAGAGAAAAATCCGTGGGTGAAACGGATACGTTCGAGCGCCGCCGCGAGCGGATGGTTTATGATGAGCGCGATCAGGAGCGAGGAGAGGAGCGTGACGGAGACGGTGATCGGGATGGATTTGATGAACTCGCCCATGATGCCGCTCGAGAGAAGGAGCGGGAGGAACGCGAAGGTGGTCGCGAGCGTGGTCGAGAGGAGCACGATGCGGAAATCGCGCAGCACGAGCAGCACCGCTTCTTCCGGGGTGAATTTTCCCGAGCGGAGATACTGTTTCGTCGCGGAGACGACGACGATGGCGTCGTCGACGAGCAGTCCGAGCGAGAGGAGCAGTGAGAAAAGCGAGAGGAAGTTGAGGGAGGTTCCGGTCATGAGCATGACCCCGAAGGTAAAGAAGAAGACGAGCGGGATGGCGAGGCCGGCGATGATCGCTTCCTTGAGCCCGATGATGAGGAAGAGCGTTCCCATCACGAGCGCGAGCGTGATGAAGAAATCGTCCCGGAGTTGATCGAAATCCTTCCGGATGTATTCGGCGAAATCGAGCGTCACGTCCGCACGGATCCCTTCCGGAAACGTCGGGAGCAGTTCTTCGGTGAGCGCGCGGGCCGCATCGACCGTGTCGATGATCGATCCGCCCGTCTTTTTCACGATGTCGATGGTTATGGCGTTCTCCGGTTCGGAACCTTCGATCGAGAGGCGGGAAAACACGTTCCGCTCGATGGCCGTTTCGCTCACCGTCGCGATATCGCGGAGAAGGATCGGCGATCCGGACGGAGCGGATCCGACCGGGAGATTCCGGAGATCGTCCGCCGAGAAGATGCGACCATCCGATCGGACGGGGTAGGAGAATTCGCTGCCTTCGAAGTTTCCTCCCGGGACGGCGAGGTTCGATGCCGCTATCATCCGGTTCACCTCGATCGGGGAAAGCCCTCGCGCCGTGAGTTTTCCCGGGTCGTAGTCGACGGACAACTCCCGCTCATCGCCGCCGGATACGTGGACTTCCCGGACGCCCGGGAGCTTTTCGAACGCGTCCTGCAGCGCCTCCGCGGATTCGCGGAGCACGAACCCGTCATAGGGGCCGGTCAGCGCGACCGTGAGTATCGGCTGGTCGTCGAACGATATCTCGGACGTGGTCGGATCTTCGGCGTCCGGAGGGAGATCGGTCTTCGTCCCGTCCGCGGCATCTCGGACCCGACGGACGGCGTCGGTCAGGTCTTCGCCCGCTTCGAATTCGACCGTAACGACGGACATCGAGTTCGCGGAAGTCGAGCTTACCTTCGAGACCCCTTTCAGGGATGAAACCGCCGTTTCTATCTTTTTCGTGACGAGTTCCTCGACGTCGCCAGGCGAAGCGCCGGGAAACGCCGTCGCGACGATGGCGAGCGGGATCTTCACTTCCGGATTCGATTCCCGCGGAAGTTCGGAGTAGGAAAAGACGCCCCATGCGGAGATGAGGATGATGAGCAGGATGACGACCCGCGTCCTTGTGACGAAGAAGTCGAAGAAGCCGCCCCGGAGTTTCCGGTCGAAGGTAAGCTGTTCGAGATAATGGGAGTCGGAGGATGTTTCCCGTTCCGGTATGTTCATGATTTCGTATTATCGGTTCGTCACCGTGATCGGAGATCCGTCTTTCACTCGCTTCGCGTTTTCGATGATGACATGCGTGTCGGCTCCGAGATCGGTCGATACTTCGGCGATTTCCCCTTCGATCCGGACCATGGTGACAGGTATGCGTTTCGCCCGCCCGTTTTCCTCGACGAAGATCGTTTCGGTATCCTGCCCGAAGGTGATGGCGGAAAGCGGCAGCAGGATGTTTCCCGATCCGGCCACACGGACGATATCGATCGCGACGGAGGCGGTCGTTCCCGAGGCCGTCGTGCCGGAAAGTTCCGCTTCGGCGAGGAATCGTCCGCTGTCCGTATCGGCTGCGGAGGCGACGCGGAGGAGTTTTCCGTCGGAGATTCCCGTGTTTCCCGTTCCGATCCGTACCGCCATTCCCGGGCGGATGAGTACTCGCTCGTTTTCGCTCACGAAGAAGCGGATGATGCGCTTCGCGCCGGATTTTTCGACCGTGAAAAGCGGAGATCCGATCGTGACGGTGTCTCCGACCGCGATATCCTTTTTCGTGATGGTGCCGGAGAGGGGACTTCGGACGGTACGGGTGTCGATTGCGGCTTGAAGGGAGGATTCGGCGGAGGAGAGATCCGCTTTCGCGAGATCTTTCGCGAGTTCGGTATCATGGGTGTTCTTCCGGTCGTCGTCGCGTCTCGCCTCCCCGTATGTTTTCTTGGCGCGTTCGACCGAAAGTCCCGCCTCCCGGATGTCCCTGCTCCGGAACCCGAGATACGACTCGGCACTTCCCGAGCGGTCGTCGATCGTGGCGATGATGGTCCCTTCGGAGACGCGGCTTCCGACGGTCGGGATCGATGCGACGACGGTTCCGGTCGCACGTGCGACGACGTCCGCGACGCCTTCGGCCGTGACGGTTCCGGTGAAGAATATCGTTTCATGCACTTCCCTCCGATTCCCGATCGTTTCCGTCGTCACGGGAACGACACGGGCCTCGGTCGGAGTCTCTTCAGGTGTGTCCGATGATTCGCGGAAAAAGGAGAGATATGCTACGACCGGAATAAGGATGGCAAGACCGATGATGAGCGGTTTTTTCATGGTGGAAGACATGGTATTTCCCTGAAAAAGTTATCCGTCCATGGTACCAGCAATGATGGCCGATGTCAAAGAAAAACCGCTTCATGAAGCGGTTTCCCTGGTAATCCGTTCCCGGTGTCGTCAGGCGCCGTCCTTAAGGAGCTGCTTGAGGAGCTTCGGAAGCGGACAGACGGCGGACCCGATGACCTTGTCGGCACCACCATAGTAGATGAAGAGTTTGCCGCCGCGGACGATCGATCCGCAGGGGAAGACGACGTTCGGGACGATGCCTTCGCGCTCATATGCCTTTTCCGGCTGGAAGATGGGGTAGCGACTCCGCCCGATCACCCGTTCCGGGTGTTCGAGGTCGAGGAGAAGCGCACCGACACGGTAGTGGCTGTAGTATTCGGAGAAGCGATGATAGAGGTTGAGCAAACCCTTCCGGTTCTTGATCGGGGTCGAGCTGATGCCGATCTTTCTGCTGTCCCACATGCCGCGACGGGGGAAGATGAACGGACGATGGGTGAGGAACCGCGTTCCGTCGAAGTCGAGATCGTCGAAGAAGTTGATGTCGATCGACGGCTGGATGCGATGGAGCAGTACGTATTTCCCGCGGATCTTTTCCGGGAAGAGGCAGGCGTCCTTGTCGTCGATACCGGGAGGCGAGAGAAGGACGGGCGCGGAGAAGCGGTCGAACCGGCACGATAGGAAATCATCGGTGCCGATCGAGGCGAGGGCGACGCGTGGCGGATTGGCCGCATCGACGGCGGTGTAGAGCATGTGATAGGAATTCCCGATCCTCGTGATGCGGGCATCCTCGACGCCCGAGTTTCCGGGGTTCATCTTGTACTCGAACGGGGCGCGGGGGACGTAGACCGGCTCCGGAAAACGTTTCGAGATGCGGTATCCGTCCCGGCTTTCGGCGTATCCGAAGACCGACGTATCATCCTGGCCCTGCGCACGGTAGAGGAGACGGACTTTCCCTCTTCCGTATATGGCAGCGGGGTTGAAGACTCCCTTCGATTCCCAGGGGTGATCGGCTACGGGCTCGAGGATGGGATTGCCGCGGAACCGTTCGAACGACGGGTAGTCGTCGGAATCGCTCATGATGTCGTCGAGGATTTTCCGGACATCGCCCTTCGCGACGCATGTCGTCGTATCCGCCGCGCCGTAGTAGAGCGAGACGGTATTCCCTTTCGTGACGGCGCCGGAGGGGAAGACGATGTCGCGCACCTTCCCGTATTCCTCATATTCCTCCTCGGGAACGAGGAGCGGTGCGCGGGATTTCCCCAGGATCTTCCGGGGATCGGTGGCATCGAGAAGGACGGCTTCGACCGTGAATACGGGGTGGTCGGAGCGGTAATTCTGGATATAGGAATAGAAAACGAGCCACCCTTCCTTGGTTCTGACCGGCGGTGCGCCGAGTTCGATATGATCGTTCTCGTGTCGTTGCAGGGGCAGCGCGTGCGAATCGAGTTTCTCGTACCATTTTTTCCACTTCGTCGCGTTCCAGAGATCCTCCTCCTGGTCGAACGAGGCAAGAGCGATCTTTCCCGGCGGCAGGTCGGTGTTCGCGGTGAGGATCGTCCAGAATTTCCCGTCGATCTTCTCCGGGAAGAGCGCCATCGCCTTGGCGTTGAACGGCGTGACGAGGTGTCGTTCGGAAACCTTCTTGAAATTCCTGGAAATCGCGACGCCGATCTTGATGTTGTCCGGTCCGAAGGGGAATCCGCCGAGTGCCGTGTAAAAGGTATAGTAGGTGTCTCCGATTCTGGTCACGCGCGGATCCTCACAGCCGTAGCGTTCCCACTTCTCTTCCGGAACGATGAACGGCCGGTGATTCCTGAAATGTATCCCGTCGTCGCTTTCCGCGTGTCCGATCGAGGACATGGAGAGCCAGGGACCGTCGTCATGAAGCATCGGGAGCGACTGTGCCCGATAAAGGAGGTGTGTCCTGGTCTTCTCGCGGACGGCACAGCCGTTGAAGGCGCCTTCGGCCTCCCAGGGAAGGTCGCTTTCCGGGACGAGAACGGGATTTTCGAATGATCGTTCAAGGAGCGGCATAAGGCGGTCGTTATGAGAGGGTTATCGTCTCGAGTTTCGGGGCTTTCGCGTCCTTGAGCGCGGCGATGAACGCGTCGAGCGGTGCGGTGGCCACGGCGAGCGTCTTGTCCGATGCGCCGTAGTAGACGAAAAGCGTCCCGTCCTTCACGACGGCTCCGCAGACATATACGACCCCGTGCTTGTGTCCGTGGTTCTCGTACTCCGTTTCCGGCTCGAGCACCGGCTCCGGGGACCGCGCGAGCACGGCTTCCGGATGTTTCGCGTCGAGGAGCATGACGCCAACCTTGTATTTGTTCGGATCCCGGTCATCCATGGCGTGATAGAAAAGGAGCCATCCGTGTTCCGTCCGGATCGGCGGTGCACCGACGCCCCGGACGAGACTGTCCCAGCGTTCGGCATCCTTCGGTCCGCGTCTCGGGGGAAGGCTGTCTATGATGATATCGCCTTCGAGCGAGTCGAGATATTCGATCCGTATCTCCGGGGAGATGTTGTGGAGTATCGCGTACTTGCCCCGGATTTTTTCCGGGAAAACGACCCAGTTCTTCTGCATCGTCCCGGGACGGGAGATGAGTTTCGGTTGATCCCAATCCCAGCGTTTTTTCAGGAAATCGCGGACGGAGATCTTCGTGAGGGCGACGCCTGGCGGATGTGTCCCATTGAAGGCGACATAGGTCATGTAGAGGGTTTTTCCGATCCGGGTCACGCGGGGATCTTCGCATCCGCCCCAGCCACCACCTGAGAGGTAGGGGAATGAGAACGGGGGCGTTCCTTTCTTTCGATGGTCGAAGGGATTCTTCGGGACGAAGACCGGCTGAGGCGACCGATCCGTGATCGTCGTGCCGTCATCGCTTCCGGCATAGCCGAGTACCGAGATGCCGTCGTGTCCTTGGGCTCGGTAGAGGAGGTGTATACGGTCATCGAGACGGACCGCGGCCGCGTTGAACGCCGACAACGCTTCCCAGGAGTGCTCCATCCTCGGTGAAAGGATCGGGTTCTCATGATGCCTGACGAGCCGATGGGGCACGACGGAACGGGCTCTCGGTTTCGTCGCGGTTGCGACCTTCTTCACCGTTCTCTTCGGGGGCGCGTAGGTTTCCCAGAGCATCGACATGGGAAAGGTTTCGACATCTTCGTTCTCGCGTTGGAAATATCCGTAGAAATATTTTCCGATCCGTGCGCCGCCGAGTACGGAGGCGGTTTTCCCATACCAGCTCGCGGGTGCGGTCCAGAGCGGGGAATTGCTCCTCCAAAGGAGTTCCTCCGGTCGTTTCGGATCGAAGAGCGCCGCACCGACGGTGAGGAGCCCTTGTTGGTTCTTGGCGGTATAGACGAGGAGAAGTCCATGCCTTGTCGTCGCGGCGTACATCGGAGCGATCGATGACGCGTCGAAGTGCCGCGGTCGTACTTCGAGAACGACCCCGCGATCATCCCATTTCCGGAAGGCTGGATCGGGGAAGGAAAGCGAGATGAATTTCCGGCCGCTTCCGGAAAATGAGACGATTCCAGGAGACGATTTCCGGGTCGATCCCTTGTCGCTCTTCGGGAACGCGACGAACACGGTCGGATGGGAAAGATCCTTCGCCGTTCCGACGATTCTCCATTCGAGTCCGCCTGACGACTTGGCGATGCCGAGTGTCCCGTCGCCGGTGAGGAACGAGAGGAGTGATTCTCTCCCGATATGGCTCACGCGGAACGAGGATGCTTCTTCGACGGAACGTTTCCCGCCGGTTTTCGAGACGAACGTGACGGCCTTCCGTGTCGAGACGAAGTCCGTTCCGTTGCCGCTCTCGGCCAAACCGAGCGCGGCGGTCCTTCCGGTGCCGAGGTGGTAGAGGAGCGCGATCTTTTTTTCCCGCTCGAAGACGAAAAGTCCGAGATACCGATGTTCCCTGTTCATATGTGTTTTTGACTGCCTGCTGTCTTCATGATAGCATGATTCGCTCCCGCCAGAAAGGTCTCCGTGGTATACTGCGAAAAACGGCATGATCCATATCCTCTCTTCCATCGAGGTGTTTCTCCGGGTGCTCTCGGTCTCGGTTCCGCTCCCGGTCTTCGTGCTCGTCGGATCGTTCGTCGAGGAAGTCGTAAGCCCGATCCCGTCCGCGCTGGTCATGGGACTTGCTGGTTCGGCGTCGGCGGCGAACCACCACCCGATCCCGTACCTCTTCCTGCTTTCCTTCGTCGGGAATTTCGGGAAAGTGCTCGGGGCATGGGTATACTATGTCGTCGGTGATCGTCTGGAGCACGTCGCGGTTCGCCGGTTCGGAAAGTACTTCGGAGTGAGGCAGGGCCAGATCGAGGCTATCGGAAGGAAATTCACCGGGAGTTGGAAGGACAGTCTCCTGCTCTTTTCCATGCGGCTCCTCCCGTTCGTTCCGACTACGCCGGTGTCGCTCGCCTGCGGTGCCGTCCGTATGCGACGCGCGGAGTTCCTCGCGATCACCTATGCGGCGAATTTCATCAAGGATCTCGCGTACCTCTTTTCGGGGTACTACGGGCTGGTCGCGCTCCGGAAATTCTTCCGTCAACTCGCCGCCTTCCACTTCCATGTGAGCGTCATCATCCTGCTTGCCGCGGGTATCGGTCTCTTTCTCCTGTATTACCACCGGAAGAAAGGGATATGGCTGTGGCAATGGTGCCGAAACACTATCAAAATCAAAATGTCAAAATTCAAATCAAATCCAAAATCAAAATAACAGATGATCAGATATTCAGCCATTAGAGCTTGATTTGAAATTTGATATTTGGCATTTGAAATTCCTTTTATGTCTCCTTTCTCCCTTCACTCTCCCTGGCAACCGTCCGGCGATCAGCCGACTGCGATCGACGGGCTTTTGGGTGGGCTGAAAGAGGGAACCAGACGGCAGACACTTCTCGGCGTGACCGGAAGCGGTAAGACCTTCACGATGGCGAACGTGATCCAGGGGTACGGGAA
>CAYRYX010000043.1:0-8570 GCA_964428755.1 uncultured Bdellovibrionales bacterium
ACCAAACAGAGTGTTCATCCGGAGACGATTGCGAAAGCAGTCCCTCGGGATAAACGCACCGCTCTTTCAAAGGAACATACGCGGAAGCGTATCGCCAAGAAAGAGCCTCGTGGCACCAGCCACCCGGAAACCGCGTTGCGGCTCAAGCTCTCCCGGGAACTCCCGCGCGTCGACACCATCGTGAAGGCATACAGCCCGATCGTGGAAGAAGCCTCGCGGAAATACCGCGTTCCGAAGCATTTCATCTACGGACTCATCTACCACGAGTCCGGAGGCGATACCCATGCCATCGGTGACGGCGGCAAATCCCGAGGACTCATGCAGTTGCATGACCCCACCCGGATCCGTCTCGGACTCTCGAAGAAAGAGGCGCATGATCCGGAAAAGGCGATCCCTGCCGGAACCAGATACCTGCGTGAACAATACGACACGTTCGGAGGAAACTCCGTCGCGGCCATCTCGGCCTACAACGCGCCGTATCTCACGCAGAAAATGCTCAGGCGCGGTGCCGATCCGTCGAGTCGGGCATATGTCCGAAGTGTCGGAGCCGCCGCCAAACTCTTCAAGGAATACGACAGGCTCACGTCGATGTGAGCGATACATGCAGCAAAACCGTCTTCGGAGTTCCAGGACGGTTTTTTAACGCCCGAAAACGTGGTAGAATGGGGACGTTGATAATTTCAAAGCTCAAATTCCAAATGCCAAATCAAGGCTCAATGTTTCAATTCCAAATTTGACATTCGGTTGTTAGAATTTGATTTGAAATTTGACATTTGAAATTTCGATTTCATCCCTATGAACGCTTCCATATTCAAATCATACGATATCCGCGGAATATATCCGGGAGAGATCGACGAGGATACCGCGTACCGGATCGGGCGCGCCGCGGCACAGCACTTCTCGCTCCGGACCGTCGCGGTCGGTCGCGACATCCGCGAATCGAGCCCGTCCCTTTTCCATGAACTCGCGAGAGGCCTCACCGAGGGCGGCGCGGATGTCCTCGACCTCGGCCTCGTCACGACCCCGATGGTCTACTTCGCGTCGAACCGACTCGATGTGGACGCGGCCATATCCGTCACCGCGTCGCACAACCCGCCGGAATACAACGGCATGAAGATCGCGTTGCGAGGCGCGCTCCCCGTCGGACTCGAAAGCGGGCTCTCACAGATCCGCGACCTTGCGGGGGAAGGCGTCTTCGAGACGCCCGAACGGGTCGGATCGATAACCGAAACCGACGTCAAGCCGGCATATTACGCCTACTTCGCATCATTCGCCGATCTCCATGACCGTCGATTTTCCGTCGTCATCGATACCGCCAACGCGATGGGAATCCTCGAGCTCCCCATCTACGACCAGCTCGCGGGAAACGTCTCCGTCGCGAATCTTTGGAACGATCTCACGCGCCCCTTCGCCTGCCACGAGGCGAATCCCCTCAAGCTCGAGACGCTCGACGAACTCCGCGCGAAAGTGACCGAAACCGGCGCCGATCTCGGTATCGCCTACGACGGGGACGCCGACCGCGTCGGATTCGTGGACGAACAAGGAACCATCATCCCGATGGATCTCATGACCGCGCTCCTCTCCGAGATCATTCTGGAAAAGAAACCGGGGGTGACCATACTCTACGATCTCCGGTCGAGCCGCGCTGTCAGGGAAATCATCGAGGAGCGCGGCGGAAAGGCGCTCGAATGCAAAGTCGGGCATGCGAACATCAAGCGGCAGATGCGGGAAACCGGCGCCGTCTTCGCGGGCGAGCTTTCCGGTCACTACTACTTCGAGGAAAACTCCTTCGCGGAAGCGGGAACGCTCCCAGCCATCCTCCTCCTCAACCTCATGGCCGAGACTGGGAAACCGATTTCCGAACTCGTCGCGGGCGCAAGGCGGTATTTCCATTCCGGTGAGATCAACAGCGAGGTGTACGACAAGGATCGCGTGCTTTCGACGCTCCGCGCGAAATATGCCGACGGGAAACAGTCGGAACTCGACGGACTGAAGGTCGAATACCCGACCTGGTGGTTCAACGTCCGCCCCTCGAACACCGAACCGTTGCTCCGTCTCAACCTCGAAGCCGAAACCCCCGGGATGATGGAGGAAAGGAAAGCCGAACTGCTCGCGATCATCCGTGCCGACGCTTGATTTGACACGGAATGCGAAAAGAGTAGACTACTGACAATGGAAACGAGAAAAATCCATTTCAGGAAGTTTTCGAAAGCGTCGTAAGACCGCCCACAGGGGCGGTTTTTTTTCGGTTCATTCACAATCCCATCTCACTTTCTCACGAGGAGAACACCATGAAAGCCGCCAATCTCATCCACCGCCTCCTGCAGATTCCCGCGGAACGCCCGACATGCCCCCTGACCAAAACCGTCTGTGACGCTCCGCATCTCCGCGTCGCACTCGACATCAGGAACTGCGACGGACAAGCGGAATGCCCGATGGGAAAACATCGGAAAATCATCCCGCTGATACAGCTCTACGATGTCGAACAAAAGCGCGTCGGATGGCGACAACGGCCGGCATGATGCGAAGAGACGAAAAGACGCCCGCCGGAAAATCCGACGGGCGCGTTTTTTCTTCGGGTCTCTGCAGGATCCTACAGGGGCTCACCCCAGCTGATGCGGCCGTCCTCCATGTTCTCCGCCGCGATACCGAACGAAGACAGACGCTCAGCCGCGAAGGAAGACCGGCTCCCGGAACGGCAGGCGACGGCTATCTTCACATCCGGCAGAACGAATCCGAGCCCGGACGCCGCGGCCTCGAGACGGGCGACGACTTCCTCCTTCGGGGAAACGGCAAGTACCGTAAGCGGGATATTGACACAGTGTGCGGTCGAACCGCTGAAGAAAGGCGCCGCCGATATCTCCTCTTCCTCGCGGACATCGACGAGCAGATACTTGTTCCCCTCCTGCTGCATGGCGAGCTTCAGATCTTTCGCGAGCATACTCGTTTTCGACAACGGATTATTGAGACACGTCCCTATGGAAGAAACCCGACTTTCTCCCGCACATCCTTCATTTTTGCGAAGGCCACGTTCCGCGCCTTTTCGGCGCCGACCCGAAGGACGGCCATCGCCTCCTCATCGGAAATGGCGGCAAACCGCTTCTGGAAGTCAGCGAGGAACGACGCCCCCACTTCCGCCAGGTCCCGTTTGAAATCGGCATACCCTCTCCCTGCGTACATCGCGACGACCTCGTCCGTACTCTTGTCACCGAGGAGGGAGTAGATCGTGATGAGATTCTTGAGCGCGGGTCTGTCATCCTGGTAGGTGATTTCCGTTCCGCTGTCGGTCACGGCTTTCATGATCTTTTTCTTCGCTTTCTCGGGATCGTCGGAAAGAGCTATATAGTTATACTCACTCGCCGCGGACTTGGACATCTTCTTTGTCGGATCGTCGAGACCCATGATACGAGCACCCTCCTTCATCACGCGCGGCTCAGGCACGACCAGCGTCTCACCGAATCGATCATTGAACCGTCGCGCAAGCGTCCGCGTCAGCTCCACATGCTGGACCTGATCGTCGCCCACCGGGACGACCGCGGTATCGTAGAGCAGGATATCCGCCGCCATGAGCACAGGATAGTCGAAGAGTCCGACTCCAACCGTCTCCTTCTCGCTCTTCCCGGACTTATCCTTGAACTGTGTCATCTTCTCGAGGTCACCGAGACGTGCCACGGTATTCATGATCCACATGAGCTCGGTATGCTCCGGCACGTGCGACTGGACGAAGAGTGTCGCCTTCGACGGATCAATGCCAGATGCGAGGTAGATTTTGGCAATCTCGAGCGTCTTGTGCCGGAGTTCCACGGGATCCTGCGGCACGGTGATGGCATGGAGGTCCACCACGGAAAAGAACGCTTCGTACTCGTCCTGAAGCGGGATCCACTGTTTGATCGCCCCGAGGTAGTTGCCGAGATGAAGATTGCCCGACGGCTGGATTCCGGAAAAGAGTCGCTTGTTCATAGGAAAAACCGAATAATTCCCCTCCATTGTAGCACAAAAAGAAAAAAAGCGCTCCGATGCTCCGGAACGCCTCTCTGCAGGAAACGGCTAGTTGTCATACTTTCCGCCATGTCGCCCGCCGCCCTTGGTGCCGGCACCATGATCGACGGCATGTCCGCGATTCAATTCCGCGTGCGCAGCCTTGTTATCCAGATGCTGTTTCCAGGAACCGGTCTCGTGGTCACGAGCGGTCTTACCAAGGTGAAGCACCGGACGTCCGTGATGCTTCACGGGAGCCGGATTCGGGAGCATGTCCCGAAGGATCGTCCGCTCCTCCCGCATACTGCCATCCGGGCTCGTAAACATGACGACCGCATGCGTCTTCGTCGTATTGACGACACGATGCGACCAACCTTTTCCGACCAAATCGACGATGCTTAATATCGATGCCGGTCGGTGATCGGATTCCTGGAAAGATGCCTTCGGGCGGGTTTCGGCCTTCGGAGAAAAGGGTCTCCCCTCGACTCCGGAGGAGTCTTTGCGGGAATAGAAACCGTGCGCGGACGAAAGATCGTCGATATGAGCGGTGCTCACGAGCGGCTTTCCGTAGAGCGAGGGACCCGTATTTCTCCGCTTCGGTTGATCCGTGCCGATCGCAGGTTTATCCGCTCCGGCTCCTTGCCCGGTATCATCCGGTTTCACTCTCCGTCCTAAGTGTGTCATGAGATCTCTCCTTGCCCGGAATCCCCACGATTCCAGACCATGCGAAGGTGCGCGTGGGGCGCGATCAAAGAACATATTCGAATATTATACTCCTTTTTCTCCATTCCGTCAAGAGTAGAAACGAAAAACAGACTCTTGCGAGCCTGTTTTCATTCACCATTCGCGACTCGATCGTTACACCTCGATCACCACCGGCAGGATCATCGGACGGCGCTCCGTCTTCGTGAAGAGGAACTGCCCGACGGTCTCGCGGATCTGATTCCGGACGAGGTCCCAATCGAGCGACGTATCCTTGGACGTGTTCTTCTTGATGATGTCCTGCACCTTGCGCTTCGTCTCGTTCACGAGGTCGAAGTTCTCCTTCACGTGGATGAATCCGCGCGAGGTGATCTGGACGCTGCCAAGCACGGCTTTTTTCTTCGTGTCGATGACGACTGTGATGACGACCATGCCATCTTGGGCGAGCATCTGCCGATCCCGCAGAACGACATGCCCGATGTCGCCGATGCCGAGCCCGTCGACGAAGACATAGCTCGTATCGGCCTTCTCCTTGAGGATGTGCGGATGGACGTTCCGGTCCGCCGGCATCTCGAGGATATGCCCGTTATCGAGAATGAAGACGTTCTTTTCCGGATAGCCGAGCCGGTAGGCGATCTTGGCGGCTTCCTTGATGAAGAAGTGGTTCGCATAGACCGGCATGACGTAGTCGGCCTTGGCCTGGCGGATGATCTCCTCGATTTCCCAGATGGTGCCGTGTCCGCCGATGTGGATCTCCATGATATCGCTGTGGATCACGTGGTCGCACTTGCGATACAGGTTGTCCTTGAGCCGCTGGATGGACCGCTCGTTGCCAGGGATGACGGACGAGGAAAAGAGGATGGTGTCGTTCTTCTGGAGCTTGATGAAGCGGTGATTGTCGGTGACGATGCGCGAGAGCGCCGCGTTCGACTCGCCCTGCGCTCCGGTGCAGATGACGACGATCTCCTTGTCCTGATACTTGTGGATGTCGTTCACGGTTATGAGCGTCTCGGGCTTCACCTTGAGATAGCCGAGCTCCTTGGCGACCTCCATGTTCATCTTCATGCTGTATCCCTCGAGCGCGACCTTTTTCCCCGCCTGTTCCGCGTACTCGATGAGATACGTGATGCGGCGCACCTGTGACGCGAACGTCCCGATGATGATGCGCCCCGGCGCGGTGCGGATGAGTTCCTGGAGGTTCCGGTGCACATCCTGCTCCGACGGCGGGAGTCCCTTCTTGAGCGCCCCGAGGCTCTCGATCATGAGCAGTGTCGGCCGAGGAAGTTCCTGGAGATGCTTGTAGGAGATCTCCTCGTTGCGGGTCTCGAGCGGTTCGTTCGAGATCATCCAGTCCCCCATGTGGATGATGGATCCGGACGGCGTCACGAGCGCGATGCCCATGGAGTCCATGATCGAATGTTCCACCTCGAAGAACCGGACCTCAAAGACGCCGAACTTCATGCGATTCTCGACCGAATTGACGCGGATAGTCTTGAGGTTCTTCACATCACCCTTGTACTGATCATCCACCTTGCGCTTGATGAGCGCGAGCGTGAAGTCACGGGAGACGATCGGCGGATAATGAAGCTGTTTCAGAAGAATCGGCGCCGCCCCGATATGGTCGAGATGTCCGTGCGTGAAGATGACGGCGCGGATGTTCTTCTCCTTGCCCTTGAGATAGTCCACGTTCGGGACGATGTAGTCGATACCGGGCATGTCCTCTTCCGGAAACTGCACGCCCATGTCGATGATGACGATATCTTGTCCGTATTCGAAGACGGTCATGTTCCGACCGACCTCCTCCTGACCCCCGAGCGGGATGATACGGAGCGTGTCCTTCGATATCTCCGGGATGGCATTCTTGTTCGGTCGCGCATCCACGTTCCGGAGCGCTTCCGGCGTGACGAACACAGTCGGACGACGGCCTTTGCCGCGTCCGCCTCCTTGGGATTTCCGTCCCTTCGGTTTCGGCTCGGAGACATCACCCGGCTGTTTCGGCTGTTTCTGCGGATTGCGATCCGGACGGGCTGCGGCTCCGTCGCCATGCGCCGGCTTCCTGACAGGAGCGCCATGTGATCGGCTCCCTTGTCCTTGTTTCTGATTCGGCTGAGTCGCGGCATGCGCTCCCTGCGGCTGAGCCGAGGGAGAGACGGGAGCCGTCCTCTTTCCGTTCTTCCAGGGAACATGCTGCCGCGGCGCGCGCGACGCCTGCTCCCGCGCGACGACCCCTTCGAGGGATCCGACGGAAAGCGCGTTTTTCAGACCCGAGGAGAGAATGTCTCCCGAGGTCTTCTTCGACCCGTCGTCATTCCGCAATATGAGAAGCGGAGTGCGCGGAGTGCTTTGCTGGTGCGCCCCTCCCCGTCTCGGAAAGAAGCGTCTTTTTTTCTGTGGTTCGGTCATAACGATAAAATATTCACTGACGATAAAAATGCGTATTACATCCGGCGAACGCGTGAAATCCACGCGATACGCCAAAAAGAAGCTTGTTCTTCAAAAGAATCGACCCTCTTCGGAAGATGCAGGGCTTTCGTGCCTGCAACGTGATCCCGCGATGCGGAATTGTACGTTGTGCCGAGGGGGGGACTCGAACCCCCATGTCCTTGCGGACGCTAGCACCTGAAGCTAGTGCGTCTACCATTCCGCCACCTCGGCATTTGTAATTTCAGATTTCAGATCGGAGATTGCAGATTTGAACGAAAAAAATAATGGATCTGTGTTTCAATCTGCAATCTGAAATCATCAATCTGCAATGAAGAAATTACGCCAGTAATTTTTTCAGTTTCTCCACCATATCGACCGGCGTCGGATCCGTTTCATAACGGAGTGCCAGATGGTAGGAAGCGAAGTCCGCAAGAAGAATCGATGAGAATATCTTATTAAACACGGTTTCTCCTTCCATGTCAAGTATTTCCACGGAAATCCCTTTCTCGCGCAACAGATCGGCAGTGACATCGAAGCGCTTCCGGTTCTTCGGATGATCGTCGGGGTCGCGAAGCATGATGACCTGGAACGGTCCCTGCGGGAGGCTGAACCCGACCATTTCGTTGTGGTTGAGTTCCGGAAAGAAATTCCAGAATGCCGGCGTCTTGGCGTTCTCGTTGAACTTTATCTTCCAGACCATCGCGACGGATTTATACCTCGGAGAAGCATAGACGACCGGTGTCTTCCCCTGGCATTTTTCCGCAAGAGCCTTCCCCTGCTCCTCGATGGCGGACATGCGTGGGCGGAGCGCCTCGGCCTCACGGAGGATCTCCTCCTTCGTGTCAGGCACCATCCCCTCGTTCATGAGGATCCGATACAGCGCTCCGAAGAAATACCCGGTTCCGAGTCTCGGCTGGAAGTTCTCGAAAGGAACCGGCAGTTTCACATGAGGGATGCCGTGTTCCCGGCACAGCTCCTCGAGTCTCCCACCGCTCGACATGCCGATCGAAGGAAGTTTTTCCCGGATCGCCGCCTCGAAGGACTCGATCGTCTCTTCGGTATTTCCGGAATAGGACGCGAAGATGTTGAGCGATCGTTTCGCTTCCCATGGAAGGTCGTAGAACCGGTTCTGGTAGATGGATATCCGATCCCGAAGCAGTCCCCTCGTCGCGAGGTCGGCGAGGTAGATGCGGAAGATGTTCGCCGGAAGAGCGGAGCCGCCCATACCGGAAATCGTAAGCGACGTGCACGCCACGTGCTCCGGAAACCGGACGCCTTCGGCTATGCGGAACCCTTCTTCGAATTGCCCCGGACTTTCGATGATCATCTTGCGGAAGTCGGAGGGATCGTGGTTTTTTTGCTCCATATGTTTTCGTTACTGCTTTTAGAATTTCAAGATCCAAATTACAAATGCCAAATCAAATCCTAATTTCTAACGATTCAAATGCGCTTTTGACATTCGGATT
>CAYRYX010000044.1:0-8480 GCA_964428755.1 uncultured Bdellovibrionales bacterium
GGATGAATCCGCGCTGCGGACCGAATTCGAGCGGGCGATTTCCGTGGCGGAACAGGCCGAAGGCGAGGAAACCGGAGCGGTGGTGCCGTCGCCGGAGACGGAGCCGGAAGAACGTCCGACGTACCCGGCACTCTGTGATACCTGCGGTATGGAAATCCGTGTGCCCTTTCAGCCGGACGGATCCAGGCCGACCTTCTGCAAGGAATGCTTCAAGAGTCATCAAAGGACGATGGCGCGGGCACGGGAGGAGCAGGCGGGGTATGCGGGGCAGAAGACGACCGTTCCGGGTGGTTTGTCGAAGAAGCCGCAGAAACCGGGTTTCGAACGGCAGTCGGCGGCGCCCTATTCGCATACGACCGAAGCGCGTGTCTACGCGTCGGCCGACGAACCGATCTCGCTCTCCCGGGTGTCGCTTGTCGCACCGAAAAAATTCAAGCCGCTCCGTGAACGTCCGAATCCCGACCTCGGCGCGGTCCGGGATATCCTGAAAAACAGAAAACCGAAAAAATGACATCCTATGAGCCGACGAACCGCGAAGGCAGTGTTTTTGTGTGCGATCCTGTGTTCGGGTGTCGTGTTCTCATATCGTGATGCGCTGTCCGGCGCGGCGGACAGGTTTTCCCTGTACGTGGACTACCGGGCGGGGGCGGATTTCTATCGTACCCATTCCGAGAAAGATTTCCGGACGGATGAGCGTTGGCTCTCCGCGCTGCTCTTCGGATATCGGAATGCGATCGGCCGCGGTGATGCCGAGCCGATGGCACGCGACCCTTTCCTTCGCGTTCTCGGTGAGCATAAGCGGGCGTTGTCGGTGTTCGAAACGCCGGATCCGATACGGACGGAGGACGGGTATGACTATCGGATCAAGGGGGAGTATCGTCGGTTCCTTGTCGACCCGTGGGACGCCATGCTGCTTCGGGCGCTGTATTGCCGGATCTACGGATATTCGGATGCCGATTTCTCCGCGCTCGCGTCCGTTCCCCTCGACGGGAAGTATGCCGATACGCATAAGCTGCTCGGTCTGCTCCTGCTGCGGGAACAGCGTTGCTACGACCAGGATATTCTTGACCGGATGATCCGGCAGGGTGCGGAGCATATCGCCCGTTCCGCGGCTGCGGATCAGCAGTGGAGCGACCTTTTCTCTGAGCGAATCGTGTTCCTGTACTGGGCAGGAGAAGGCTCGCTCGTGAAGCGCGATTGGATCGATCGGATCGCGGAAGCTCAGGGCAGGGAGGGTGGTTGGACGGATCCGACGTGGGGGGCGGATCCGAACGCGCACTCTACCGGCCTTTCGATGCTTGCCATACGTTATTTTCTCGAGGGAAAGGAAAAGGTGGAATTCCTCGCGCCCTTCGATGTTTCGAGATGATTGTCTGGGAACCGGTTTTCTGGTATCATGATCGCATACGATCCTATGGAATTCCGTAAACGACACAAGAAACTGTATCTGTTCTGGGTGCTCTCATCGTTCCTGGTGGTTTTTTCCATGGTCGCGTTCCTCTTCGCCCCGCTCTTCTATTGAATCGGAGGATGATCATTTGATGTGTGGGATATGAAGGGTATTCCGATATTCGCGCGGTTTCTCCTTGTCGCATTCGTGGTCGGTATCGTGTTCGTGCTCTCTTCCGCCTGGAAGGAGATGGAGCGGTCGAAGCGGATCGAGGACGAGGTCGGGAAGCTCCGTGCGGAAGCGGATCGGATACGGAACGAGAACCGGTCCATCACCGAAAAACTGACCTATTTCGCCACGCCTGATTTCGAGGAGCGTGAGGCCAAGGAAAAACTCGGAATGAAGAAGGCGGACGAGGAGGTTGTTTCGGTCGAAGTCGGTTCCCCGAAGTCCGTGCCGGCCGGGACGGAAAACGCCACCGCATCAGATCCGGAAGATCTTCCGAATCACGAGAAATGGATACGTTTTTTTCTGGGAAATACTAAGTAACATGAAAACGGTATGAATATGGAAACGGTCAGACGGTATTGGGATGAGTGGCGGGTCGGATCGTGGCTTTTGGGGATGGGAAGTGCCGCTGCGATGGCGTTTGTCATCGGATTGCTTTTCGCGTATGTGCTTCCGTCCCCCTGGAGCGTCACGGGAAAAGTCCGGAGCGTGCTCCCGTTTCCGGTCGCGATGGTGGGTTGGAGCGGTGTCGCGTCCTTCGGCGATCTTGCCGAAAACCTTTCATCCGTCCGCCGGTTCTATGAGACGCAGGATTTCGCGGCTCTCGGGATGCGGGTGGATTTCACGACGGCCGACGGACAGAAGCGGCTCAAGATCCGTGAAAAGGAAATCCTGAACAAGATGATCGAGGATGAGGCGCTCAGAAGACTCGCGTCCCGTGAAGGCATTCATATTTCCGAGGCGGATGCCACGAAAGCGGTCGCGGAGCAAGTCCGTGCCATCGGCGGTGAGGAAAAAGGGGTTTCCGAGAAGCTTTCCCGACTCTATGGCTGGAATCTGGCCGAATTCGAGGAGAAGGTCGTCTTACCGAGCCTCTATGAGGAGGAACTCCGCAAGCGGTTCGAGGCCGATGCGAACCAGTTCGCGGCCGCGAAAAACAAGGCCGAGCAGGGGAAGAAGCTTCTTACGGATGGCCGGAGTTTCGCGGATGCGGCGAGAGAGATTTCGGAAGGCCGGACGGCCGATCAGGGCGGGTCGATGGGGTGGTTTTCCTATGAGAACCTGATTCTGCCGCTTCAGGAACCGGCGAAAAAACAGACGATAGGGGAGTCGGGGGAAATCATCGAGAGCGCGCTCGGATTCCATATCCTGGAGGTGAACGAGCGGAAGACCGAGAAGGGAAAGGAGCTCGTCCGGTTGAGTCAGATCTTCGTCGCCAAGAAGACCTTCGGTGACTGGCTCGCCGAAGAGATGCGGAAGATGGATGTCCGCGTGCTCGCTCCGGAATATGAATGGAACGAGGAGAAATCACGTGCCGAATTCCGCAACGCCGGTTTCCGGCAGTTCGAGAAGGAGATACTCGAGAAGTCCGAAGGGGACGCCTCGGTGTTTTAAGCGATTTTTCCGAAAGATACTTTCGGGATGGCGCGTATCATAAAAGTGATAATAAATACGAATTCGATATTCTGAGCCTTTTCGGCGCGGAAGTCGTTTCCGACCCATATGGAAAACAAGGAGAATGAAACGGTAAAATCCGATATCCTGTCCGAAGGGAAAGCGATGGACGGGTGCTGCCGGGAAAACAGGAGACATTTCGTCTGCGGGCGGGTGGGACGCGTGTTCATGCCGATCGGCATCGTGGTGGTCGCGTTCGCTTCCGGCGTGTTCGGTTCGGCATACTCGTCCATGCTCCTTTCCGGTGTCGATCTCCCGTTTCTTCCCGGTTTCGGAGAGGGAAATGTCGCGACGCGTGTTGTCGAGGAGCGTGTCGTGCAGGAGGACTCGCTTATAATCGACCTTGTGGAGAAATCGTCTCCGGCGGTTGTTTCCATCGTCGCGACCAAGGATGTCCCGAAAGTCCGGAATGTCGGTCCGTTCGGAGGATTCCCGTTCTTTTTCTTTCAGGATCCATACCAGTCGCAGGACGATCGCGGGAACGGGCAGAAAGATGAGACCGAGAAACAGCGGGTCGGGAGCGGGACGGGATTTCTTGTTTCGGAGGACGGCATGATCGTGACGAACAAACATGTCGTTTCGGATGAGACGGCGGAGTATACGGTGCTGCTTGACGGAGGAAAGGAATATCGGGCTACGGTGCTCGCACGTGACCCGGCGCACGATCTTGCGGTCATGAAGATAGACGGAGATGGCTTTCCGACGATCGGTCTTGGGGATTCGGATTCGATAAAGGTCGGGCAGACGGTGATCGCGATCGGCAACTCGCTCGGCGAGTTCTCGAACTCCGTCTCGCGTGGCATTATCTCCGGGCTTGGTCGGAGCGTGACGGCGGGAAGCGGTTTCGGCGATGCTGAGACGCTGACCGATATCATCCAGACCGACGCGGCGATCAACCCGGGGAATTCCGGCGGGCCGCTGCTCGATGTGTCGGGGAAGGTGATCGGTATCAATGTCGCGATGGCGCAGGGCGCGCAGAGCGTCGGATTCGCGATTCCGGTGAATCAGATCCGGCGGACGGTCGAGGACGTGAAGGCGACCGGAAAGATCTCGACCCCATACATCGGCGTGCGCTATGCGATCCTCGACGAGGCGGCGCAGAAGGAGAACAGTCTTCCCTTCGCATACGGCGCGATCGTGCTCCGCGGAACGAAACCGACCGAGTTCGCGGTCATTCCCGGATCGCCGGCGGACAAGGCTGGCATCGTGGAGAACGATATCATCCTCGAGATCGACGGGACAAGGATCGACACCGACCATCCGCTCGGGAATATTATCGCGAAATACCGTCCAAGCGACGAAGTGACGCTCAAGCTCTGGCACAAGGGCGAAGAGAAATCCGTAATAGTCACGCTCGAGGAACGGAAGTAATACCATCTACCCCATAAACTCCCTCCTTGTTGCCATTGACTGGCAAGAGTCTGTCATTGCGAGGGTCGTTTCGACCCGTGGCAATCCAGTCCGACCGAAAAAAGCCTGGATCGCTTCGCAAAGCCTCGCGATGACAAAAGAAAAAAAAAGTCTGTCATTGCGAGGGAATGAATGTGAGTGAGCGCAGCATTCATGACCGCGGCAATCCAGTCCGACCGAGGAAGTCCCTGGATTGCTTCGCTACGCTCGCAATGACCGCCGGGAACCCATCAATGTCCAAGCATTGACATACTCGACATGCTCGCCCAACTTGTTTGCAAACCGTTTCTTTTTTGCTAAAATAAGAGAAAAGAACCGGCGAAAAACGAAAACAGCACCGTATGGGAATGCGAAGGTTGTTCGGTATATCATCACTGTCTGCAGCGATCCTTTTCGCGGTATTTTTTCTTGTCCGGGACATCGTGGAAAACGAGATTTCCACACCCGGACCGGTGAGGGTATCGGCGGTTCCACGGACAAACGGACCATCCGTCGGATCCGTGCTTTCGGAGACGGATTCGCGGGAAGTCCGACCGGAATCAGAAAGCGATGCGGACTTCCTGCATCGGATACTGAGTACGAACGGAAACGGTATCCGTATCGACGAGTTCCCGCGTCACGGCATCGAGAGCGAACACATCGACTCGAATTCCATCACGAGTCGGACGATCAAAAACCGGACGATCGAGGGTATCGATATCGACAAAGGAGCCGATCTCGAGATCGGCTCTTTGGGTGTTTCCGGGGGAGTGGATATTTCCGGCATCCTCGAGTCCGCTGGGCTCATCGTCTCCGGCGATGCCGACATCCTCGGGGATATCTCCGCTGTGGGGCTTGATATCTCCGGCGATACGACGCTCCAGGGCGATCTCACGGTCACAGGAGCCATCACCGGATCGTTCTCCGGTTCTTTCGCGCCGACAGGCGATGTGGACATGCTCGGCAACATCATGACGAATATCGGAAACGCCGGCACCGATTTCACTACGAGTGGCGGTCTCACGCTTGCCGGTTCCCTCACCCTCGCTTCGCTCACTCCGGGGTCGGTTCCCTTCATCGGTACCGCAGGCGTCATGAGCCAGGACAATGCGAATCTTTTTTGGGACGACACGAACAATCGGCTGGGTATCGGGACGACAACCCCGACCGCGTATCTCCACCTCAAAGCCGGAACAGCCACCGCAAACACCGCCCCGCTCAAATTCACCTCCGGGACGCTCCTCACCACTCCGGAAGCCGGAGCGATAGAATTCCTCTCCGACAAGTTCTACGGAACCATCACGACCGGCGCGGCCAGGCAGACCTTCGCGACCCTCGAATCCGCTGCTCAGACATTCAGTAGCGACCTCTCCGTCCCGGACGAAGCCTATACCATCGCATGGAACGGAAGCCTGGAAGTACCGACGAAAAACGCCCTCTACGACAAGCTCGAACTCTTCGCGGCGGGAACCGGCATCGATCACGGCGGATTGACCGGACTCGGTGACGACGACCATTCAATTTATCCGCTCCTCGCTGGGCGTGCTGGCGGGCAGGTGCTCGTTGGAGGCTCGGCGGTCGGGGACGCCCTCGTCTTGCAGGGAACCTCCGGGAACGGGACGCTTGCCTCTCCTTCTGTTCAGCTCAAGGTCGGGAACAACGGCGGGACGGTGGCAATGACCGCTTTGAACAACGGCAACGTCGGCATCGGAACGGCGGTCCCGGGATACAAACTTGATGTTAGAGGTGATGTGACCGCGGGCGCCGGAGTGGATGGCAGCGGCATCAAACTTAGAATGTTGGATGGAGCCACTGTTTTAAGGACATTTGACCCCACCAATGTCGGCGCGGTAAACTCGATCAACTTTGGCGCGGTCGGCAGCGGCGGCGATTTACGGGCGCATGGGACCGAGCATCACTGGTTCAACAATTCAGCGACCACGGAATTCATGACCATCAAAAGCACCGGCAACGTCGGTATCGGGACGACGAGTCCTTTGGGCAAACTAGCTATCACCAGCTCGGGGACTCAAACTTATCCTTTGAGAATTTATGCTTCCGACGGCTCAGAATTAGGTGGTTTTTACGAAGCTTCCACTGGAAGAGGTGAATTGGTTGTGAATGATGCTGCGGGTAGTACCAAAGTTTTCTTTGATACAAATGGGAATAGTTATATAAACGGCGGCAACGTCGGTATCGGGACGACGAGTCCTGCAAGTTTACTTAATTTGTACAGCACTTCTGGTGGTGCTAATAATGTGCAACTTGGTCCGCTCGGAGCAGCTTCTCTTGGTGCGATTGGATTCGGTTCCTCTCTATCAGCATCGAATTACAGTTTTGCTGGGGATGGCTCGCGCACTCTTATAAACGCACCGTCGGGCGATATTGAATTTCGAGTTGCGAATGTTACATCGCCCAATGCGATGACTATAAAAGCAACAACTGGCAACGTCGGTATCGGTACGACAAGTCCGGCGGCTCTCTTTGATGTGAATGGAGTGTTCCGTTTTACTTCGGCCGGAGTATTAAATTGGGGGTCGGCGGCGGCTAACGGCACCGTAACTTGGGATACTGGGTACGCGAAAGTTGCCTCACAGGGTTCTAATGCTCTAAAACTATATCAGGGTGTAAATGGTTCTGGTATTGATATAATAACCGGCGGCAACGTCGGCATCGGCGCGACGAGCCCGACGGCGAAGCTGGATGTGAACGGCGGTATTGGTCTGAGTGGTTTTGTTACCGCTGTTCCAAGTATGGCTGGCGGTTTCATTGGCTCTTCAGACGGTACTGGACCTGGGGCTTATCCCTACGATGAATATGGTAATTTAATAATAACGAGTCGTTCCAATGGAACAGGCAGGGATATCGTATTCCAAACTGGGGCAACGCTGACTAGTAGGATGGTGATAAATAGAACTGGCAACGTCGGCATCGGGACGACAAGTCCGGGGGCGAAGCTGGACGTCAGTGGAAATTTTCAACTTAGTGGAGACCTAGTTATGACCGGTATCGGCTCAAAGATCTGGGGGAATACGGATTTCAGTTATTTGCAGTTATATAATGCTTTTGGACAAGGCGAGACACAAATTGGCAATGGACATACGAATGGTGGAATAAGATTCTTCACAGCTCCGACAATTGCCAAAACTTATGTTGAAGCAATGAGAATAACGCCAACCGGCAACGTTGGTATCGGAACGACGAGCCCGGGACAGCAACTCGACCTCACCAAGTCGATGGCTTTGACCGCTACCACTAACGCCAACCAGTACGGCATCGTCTATAAGGGTGCCAGTCGCTTCCTGCACGACTTCAACTACGGCAACAACGGCACGGTGACGACAAGCGGGGGCAATACCTTCCTCGGCACCAATGCCGGGAACCTGACCATGGGGAGCACGGCGACGCAGACATATCATTCGTCATACAATACGGTGATAGGGACGAACGCCCTCTACGCCAACACCACCGGCTACAACAACTCCGCCCAAGGCGTGGGCGCCCTCTACTACAACACAACCGGCTCCTACAACTCCGCCCAAGGCGTGAACGCCCTCTTCTCCAACACAACCGGCTACAACAACTCCGCCCAAGGCGTGGGCGCCCTCCAATCCAACACAACCGGCTACAACAACTCCGCCCAAGGGTATGTCGCCCTCTACGCCAACACCACCGGCTACAACAACTCCGCCCAAGGCGTGAATGCCGGTCGATACATCGCCGACGGCGTGACCGCGAACCAGACCTCGAACAACTCGCTCTACCTCGGCTATGACACCCGTGCGCTTGCAAGCGGCGACACCAACGAAATCGTCATCGGAGCGTCCGCTATCGGCAACGGCTCCAACTCCGTCACCCTCGGCAACACGAGCATCACCAAGACGATACTGCAGGGCAACGTCGGCATCGGCACGACGAATCAGTTCGGCTCCGGAGCAGGCGTGCTCGCGCTCGGCAACGCAACGACCAACCCGACGACGACGCTTACGAACGCCGCACTCCTCTACGCTACCGGCGG
>CAYRYX010000045.1:0-8262 GCA_964428755.1 uncultured Bdellovibrionales bacterium
ACTGCCGCGCGTACGCGGAGAGGCTCTCGACATACCGCCGCTGCCCCTCGGCAAAAATCGTATCGAATGCGAGCGACGATTTCCCGGAGCCGGAAAGCCCCGTGAACACGATCATCTTGTCCCGCGGCATCGAGACGGAGACGTTTTTCAGATTATGCGTCCGCGCACCATGAACCGAGATCCACGAGTGTGGATCCGCGTCTTTGGGTGGCTTCGGATATTCCTGGTCGGCTTTTTTCATATCGGGAAATGATACCCCGAAACCGCCCCCGCGTCAAAGGAACCGAAAAACCCCCGTATATCAAGGACCGTCCTTTAATAAAGGACGGCTATTTTTCTTCAAAATCCTCATCGACCAACGTTGTATAAAGCTTGGATCTCCGAAACGGAGAGAGCGCGATTGTAGATCCTGACTTCGTCGATCCTTCCATTTGCCGGATACAGGTATCCGCACCCATAGGACGCCCCGACAAGTGCCGGACGAGTATCGTATCCTATCGTCGTCGCGGTTCCGTCGTCGTAACTGCCGTTATTGAGCGATCCGTCCTTATAGAGGTTGATATTGTTCCCGGCCTGAAGGACTGCCGCGATATGATGCCACTCCCCGTCCGCAGCAGACACCGATGCGGCTCGCTCGAAGCGACTGCCTGCGGACTGTCCTCCTCCATTTCCTCCGGCGATTCCGCCATTCATATAGAAGACGACGCCGGAGTAGTTATCCGAATACGGCGTCGCAGGAGAACAGAAGTATTCCCCTTTCCCGTTGGAAAACACCGCCCCACTCGTTCCTTTGACCCACGCCGTGATCGTAAACGGGAAGGAGGGCTTGAGCGCGGATATGTTCCCATAATTGATCCGATCGTCGCTCCCATCAAAATGAAGCCCCTGACCCGCCTTGCCTTCGGTGACGGTCGGACCGTTCGTGAGCGTACCGTTATTCCCCTTCCCAGATCGGTCATACGCGGTCGTACCGGAGAGGTCTTTGCCATTGAAACTCCAATACCCCACCAGTCCCGTGTCCGGATTGTCCGGCGCGGTCGTCTTATAGAGCTTCGTGACTTCTTCAGCGGAAAGAACGCGATTGTATACGCGGAGTTCATCCACTTTCCCATTGAAGCGGGTTCGGGTCGCGGTCGCATCTTCCCCTATCCGGAAGTTTCCCCAGCCGGAAAGCGCGCTTTGGGAGGATGTTCCCTGCGACTGAAGCGTGCCGTTCACATACAGCTTTTTCCCGTTCGTCCCCGTGGTACCGTCCCATGTGAGCGTGATGTGGGCCCAGGTATTCGTTCCGACAGCCGCACTTACGGAGTTGGCACCGCTCTGGACATAGCAGTACACCGTCGCCCCGTTGTGATGCGTGCAGGAATATCCTTCAAGATTCGTGCCTGCGGTTCCGGCGATATACGCATCGACAGAACTTCCTCTCCCATACATCCAAAACGACATGGTGAGCGGTCCGTTCAACCTCAGACTGCTTCCATTCCCCGCATCGACATAATCATTCGTTCCATCGAAATCCGTCGCGCCGCCGATCTGACCGGTGGTCCAGGTGGGGCCGTTCGTGAGGGTGCCGGTGTTGGCGTTTCCGCTGCTGTCCGTCGCGCTCGTTCCGCTCGCATCGTCGAGCTTCCAGTATCCGACCATGCCTTTTTCGAGGCTATCGCCCTGACTGTCGGCGGAATTCACTTTGTCGGAATTGCCCATTTGATAGAGGTCCCATATCTCGCTCGCGGAGAGTGCGCGGTTGTATATGCGAGGCTCGTCGATAGCACCGAAGTAATATGAGCCAGAGTCTCTTATATCACCACCGATAGCCAAAGGTCCCGATATTGAGGAATAATCGATATTAATCGCAGCTGTTGATGTTCCATTGGCAACACCATCAACATAAAAAATTCCATTGACACCATTCTTTGTAAAAGCAATATGATGCCACAAACCATCATTCACAGCATTTGTTGAGTGATTTGTGGCGGCACTAAACCCATAGCCACCTGCGGCCTGATTGTAGTCAAAAAACGCAACTCTACCACTTGGGTCAATCTCAAAGATAAACTCGGGCGTATAATGCAAGCCATCCCGACCATTTACGATAAGCCATTGATCTGTCGACGAGCCTGTCTTTTTTATCCACGAAGATACCGTAACCGATGTTGCCGGCTTAGTTGCCAAGACGCCACAGTTTATAGATTGGTTCGACCCGTTGAACGCGAGCGCCTGGCCGGAGCGGCCTTCGGTGACGGTCGGACCGTTCGTGAGCGTGCCGTTATTCCCCTGCCCCGAGCGGTCGTACGCGGTGGTACCGGAGACATCTTTTCCGTTGAACGGCCAGTACCCGACGAGCCCGTTCGTGAGATCGCTCGACTGGGTCTTCTGGAGTTTCGCCGCACCGAGGTTGTAGAGATTCGTAATCTCCGTCGCCTCGAGCGCGCGGTTAAAGATACGGACTTCGTCGAGCTTGCCGGAAAATCTTTCTCCCGAAGTAATTCGACCAAAAACGAGTGCCTGCGTATCGACGTCCGCAGTCGCTGACCCGGATCCAGTTATCCACGAACCCGCAATCGGGCTACCATTCACATACGCGACGATAGACCCGGCGGTACCAAAAGTATACGCGATTGTGACATGATACCAGGTACTCGTGCTCGTAAAAATATCACTCGTCGAGGACCATACATGCCAACTCACTGAACCCGTCTGATTGAAATAAAATTCCAGTTTCTTCCCGGATGAACTCTGACGAATGGCATAATTAGCAGCATTATCAATCGTATCGCGTCCCTTTACTAAAAAAGTACTGTACGCCGTGTTCTGCGCGGGGTTCACCCAAACAGACAGCGTGATCGGGACTGCTCCAGAAAATTGAAGTGACGAACTATTAACAACCGAAGCATAATCATCCGTCCCGTCGAAGTTTGCCGCTTTGCCGAGCTTGCCATCCACCCACGTCGGACCGTTCGTAAGGGTGCCGGTGTTGCCCTGTCCGCTCGCATCACCCGCCTGGGTACCCGTGCCCTCATCGAAGCTCCAGTAGCCGACGAGCCCCTGATTGTTCGCGGCCTTCTGTGCCACGCCCGCCTGCGCCTGCTTCCAATACCAGTATCCGCCGCCCATCGCAGCCACGATCAAGATGATCCCGAGGTACTGGAAGGTGCGATTGAGAAGAAGGTTGTACTTGTTTGTCGACATGATGGAAATAATTTTCAATTTTCAATTTCTCATTTCCAAACAATTTCTCATGATTCAATGTTCACATTTGAAAATTGGGGAATTCAGTCATTGTTTAAAAATTGAAAATGAAAAATTGGAAATTCCGTCTGCGGTTATTGTACCAAAAAATCCCGATGTTGTCGGCTTGATTTCCTTTGGAAAAGGGACTAGAGTCGAAGCGTCGTTCTTTTCAGGGAAGGAATCATCATGAAAGCGGAACTCTACGTCGTCGCGGCGACCGCCACGAAGCGCGACGGGGATGGGCTCGAACGAGGGTTATTCCTCAACTTCATCATGGCGGCGTCGAAGGAAGAGGCGGAGTTGGGATCGAAACGGCTGTTCCTCGAAAGCACACTCAAATCAGATCAGATGAGTGGCTCCACCCGGCATTCGGCGTCGACTGCATCCCCGAACCGCGCATCCGTCACTACCGCGACACGTTCGCGAAAGAATACGACGGGATCCGCCGGCTCACGTTCCTCTGGGGATACGCCGCTTTTCTTCCGAATCGCGGAACGCTCAAACTCGGCACCATCATCGCGCGGACGAAGCAGGACGCCATGCGGGAGATCGTCTCGGTTCTCGCGATGCAGGGATTCGGAAACCGGGGATCGCTCGACTCTTCGATCCAGAAAGTTCCGAGGAAAATCATCTTCCCCGGATCACCAGATCCGGGGGACGCGGCAGATGTGTTCCGCCACCGGCTCGAAGCGTACTGGCAATCGAGAAAAAATCCGCGGAATCCGCCGGATCGCGCATGACGAAAACAGGCAAGGAAACCCTTGCCTGTCTTTTTCTTTTACTTGGAAGCTCAGCTTCCAAGTAAAATCATTACTCCGCGGTCGTGCCGAACGCGGCCTTGAGTTTCGCCTGTGCGGCATCGGCCGCGGTCTTGAATGCGTCCATCGCCGCCTTGATCGCGGCGTTCTTGGTTTGCGCAAGCGCCTTCACCTCTTCGCCGACCTTCTCAAGCGACTGCCGGGAAGTCTGGAACGCCTCACGAGCCGTCTTCATATCGGACTGAAACTCCGAACGGACGGTTTTCGGATCGGTTTTCGCATCACAAGCGGACTTCGCCTCAGCGATCGCCGATTCGTATGCGGACTTGAATGCCTCCGCCGCGGTATCGACGCCGGACTTCCTGCCCTTGAGAGCGGTATCCACGCCGGAGCGGAACATCTCGATCGCCGTATCCACGGCGGCGCGACGTGCCGCGACAGCGGCTTCCATCTCGGTTTTGAAGGTCTCGACCGCCGCCTTCTCGGCATCGGTGTCCGCCTTCTCGAGAAGTTTCGCATACCAATCCGCGCGCCTCGCGTCCTGCTCGTCACGGTTCCCATCAAGTTTCTCGTCCCGATCATCCCGCCGTTCTTCCATCTTTCCGTAGCGATCGGCCCGCTTCTCCCAGGTGTTCTGATATCGCTCCCCGAGTCGGCTCTTCTGCGCCTCGATCCCCTCGACGAATCGCGTGCAGAACTGTTCCTGACGGTTCGCCTGCATCTCATCGCGTTTCTCCTCCATCGCGGCCTTCCGTTCCTCCATCTTTTCCTGCACCTCTGCACGCTTCGTTTCCATCGCGGCCTTCCGTTCCTCCATCTTCGCTTGCCACTCTTCCTGCGTCACCGCCGAAACCGGCGCAGCGACGAGCCCAAGGAGCGCGACGAAAGAGACGAGCGAAGCGACCTCCCTAGTATGCATTCTCATCATAGGTTTCATTAAGCTCATTAAGCGCGGTAAGCTCCCCTTCGATATCCGCGGTCTCCGCCGCAATTTCGGCATCGAGCGCCGCCGCGTCCTCCGCGAGCTGCGCGTCGATCGCCATCGTGACATCCTCCACCGTTTCCGGATCCGCGACCGGAACTGCCGACTGCGTCATGGCTCCACCCTTGTCCATCATCCTCTTCTGCGCCACCGGCGCCATCGCGTCCTTTGTCGCGAACTGTCCGTACACGACCGAGAACAGGATGACCGTCGCCAGCACCCCGAGCGCGACCGCTATTACTTTCTTATGCTCCATACGTTTTTCATTGTCCTGATTATGTTTATGCTCAAGGAACGCCGACCCTCCGTTCCTCTTTTGTTTTCATTATACCACAACCCTTCGAAGTCCGCGTTTTGACAAAGAGCCGGCTTTCCTGCTTTACTTCAGCCGAAGAGGGATTTCCCTCTTTTTGTTATACGTCCCTTCACAATAGAAGTTTTCACCGAAAAGGAGTCCGTATCATGGACCTTTCCAACCTCATCCATGTGACACGCAACCTGCCGAATGGCGGCATGATACTCGTCCTCAATACCGGCGCCGTCATCACCCCCGAAGCGGAAGCGATGATCCAAGCGCTTCACTCCCGCTCAATCGAAGGGATCCTCGGACACCTCGAGGTTCTCAAGAAAAAGGGTCCGGAGAAGTTTATGTCGAACTTCTACGTCGGGTACGGCCACAAGTCGATCGGCGACTGCGGGTCGGCGACCGTCTTCGTCGAAGGCGTATCCATGCTCACCGCCAAGGCGATCCAGGATTGGCGTCTCTACAACGGACAGGAGTCCTCGACGCGCTACATCCCGTTCGGCGAACGGATGTTCCTCAACCCCGCGAATTCGAAAGCGGGCGAGGATATCCAGGAACGTTGGCGGTCGTTCTATCTCGAGAACATGGAAGCGGTCGTCGCATCCCTCTTCAAGCGTTTCCCGAAAGGAGCGGACGAAAAGGACGGCGACTACGAGAAGGCGATCCGGGCACGGGCATTCGACATCATGCGCGGCTTTCTCCCGGCCGGCGCGACGACCAACGTCGCCTGGCGGATGGAGCTCCGGCAATTCGCCGATGAGCTCATGGTTCTGCGACATCATCCGGTCGACGAGGCACGGCTCACCGCGCTCGAAACAGAAGGAGCTCTTCAGGAAGCGTACCCGAGTTCGTTCGGTCACAAGCACTACGACGCGACCGAGACCTACAACCGGTCGTGGATGTCCCAGGAGTACTATTTCGACCCGGACCACATCGATGATTTCGAACTCACCTGGAACGGCATCGATTTGCGGCGTATCGACCAGTACCGCAAGATTCTGGAGAATCGGCCACCAAAGACGGAACTTCCGCAGTTCGTTGCGGATTCCGGAACGGTCGGATTCGAGTTCCTTCTTGACTTCGGGTCATTCCGGGATCTTCAGCGGCACCGATCCATCGTGCAACGGATGCCGCTCCTCACGACGCGGTTCGGGTTCGGGTCCTGGTACATTGACGAGTTGCCTCCGGATGTCCGGGAAAAGGCTCTCAATCTCCTACCGAAACAGCAGGCGATGATCAATCTCATCGGGTTGCCGAAGGAATTCCGACAGTACTACGTCGCCATGGGCTACCGGGTTCCCTGTTCCCTCTCCGGCGATCTCCGCGCGCTCACGTACATCATCGAGCTCCGCGGGACTCGGTTCGTCCATCCGACGCTCCGCAAGCGGATCTTCCAGATGAAAGACGCACTCGAACGGATCCTTCCGTCCGGCTGCGCCGTCTTCCATATGGATCCCGATCCGGATCGCTTCGATGCGAAGCGCGGCACACACGATATCGTCCGGAAAGACTGACTCATACCTCCCCCTGCCGAATGGCAGCGGGAGGATTTTTTATCCGGAAAAACTATGAGGAAAAAGTGGTGACATAATTTCACGGCCGTGAAATTATGTCACCGATTGAAAATCCTTTCCGGATCCTTCGCGGAGTCTATCCGCCTTTGGCAGACTCAGGATGACAGAGGAGACTGGATCCCGGGTCAGCCCCTGGATGACAGCTTTTTCTCAAGCGCGCGGATTTCGTCGCGGAGGATAGCGGCGGTCTCGAAGTCGAGGATCTTCACCGCTTCCTTCATCTCCTTTTCCTTCCGACGGATGACCTTCTCCGGATTCTCCGCGAACCCTATGGCATCGAGCGCGAGGCTCGTGGCGACCGCCTTGTCATGCTCGCTTTCGAGATGCTCGGTGATATCATGAATGTTCTTGTGGATCGTCTCGGGCGTGATGCCGTGTTCCTCGTTGTACGCGATCTGCCGTGCGCGGCGCCGGTTCGTCTCGCCCATCGCCCGCTTCATCGAATCCGTCACGGTGTCGGCGTAGAGGGTCACGCGCCCGGCGGCGTTGCGCGCCGCACGGCCGATGATCTGGATGAGCGACGTCTCGGACCGAAGGAACCCCTCCTTGTCGGCATCGAGCACGCCGATGAAGGACACCTCGGGCAGGTCGAGCCCCTCCCGAAGGAGGTTCACCCCGACGATACAATCGAACTCGCCCTTGCGGAACGAAGTGAGGATCTTGATGCGGTCGATCGTCTTGATATCGCTGTGAAGGTATTCCGCCTTGATATCCTTTTCCTTGAGGTATCGCGAGAGGTCTTCCGCCATCTGTTTCGTCAGAGTCGTCGCGATGACGCGACCGCCTCGACCGATTTCGAGTTCCGCCTCGCGGATAAAGTCCTGTATCTGCCCTCCGTATATCCCTGCTTCACGGATCGGCCGCACGGAAATTTCCGGGTCGAGGAGCCCGGTCGGACGGATGACCTGCTCGACGATGTTCCCGCTCGTCTCCCGCTCATATTCGGAAGGAGTCGCCGACGTGAAGATGACCGGACCGACGCGCCCGTCGAACTCCTCGAAACGGAGCGGCCTGTTGTCGAGCGCGGACGGCAGCCGGAAGCCATACTCGACGAGGTTCTTCTTCCGCGCCTGGTCGCCCGCGTACATCCCGCGGATCTGCGGCAATGTCACGTGCGATTCGTCGATGACCGTCAGGAAATCCGGGGTACCGTCCGGGAGGTGTGGAAAATAATCAAGCAACGTCTCCGGCGGCGCTCCGGCCTCGCGGAACGAGAGTTGCCGCGAATAGTTCTCGATGCCGTTGCAGTATCCGATTTCCGCCATCATCGCGAGATCGTAGTTCGTCCGCCGCTTGAGCCGTTCCGCCTCGAGCGGTTTCTTTTCCTGTTCGAATTTCCTAAGTTGCTCCGCAAGTTCAAGACGGATGTTTTCGATCGCCCTCTCCTGTTTCGCCTTGTCCATGACGAAGTGC
>CAYRYX010000046.1:0-8120 GCA_964428755.1 uncultured Bdellovibrionales bacterium
CGTGATCCACTGCACGCTTCCGCTACCGGCGATCTTGCCGCTTTCGAATACGTTGAATCGGTGGCGCTTCCGGTATTGAAAGTCCCATCCGTCGTCGAGGTGCCGGTGGGCGACCCCTTGTTCCGCAACGGGAACTTCATGGTGTATGAAGAGGCCACTGGGACATTCCAACCAAGCGCATATCGATCCGTCAAGCGGTCTGTTCCGATCGAGGCGTTCGCGGAGGCGGGCGAGGGATCTCCGCAGAATCTTGTCGATCGTAATTTCCAGACGACAGCCTCGTTTCTTGTGCAGGATGATGGCAAAGAAAGCGTCGCGGAAATACGTATTCGCGCGGCAAAACCACTCGCGCTTTCCGGGATCACGCTCGAACTTGACCGTTTCGTTTCGCTTCCGAGGAGCGCTGAGGTGATTCTTCTTGATGGCGGACGGCAGCAGGTCGTACTCGCGAAAACGGGCATATCCGGTCGTGTGATCCGGTTTCCGCGGGAGATGGGAACGGAATGGCTTATCCGACTCTCGTATATTCAACCGCTTCGTATCGCCGAACTTTCGCTTGTTGACGAGAATGTTCCGACAACCGAACGCGAAGCAATCCGGTTTCTCGCGCGTCCCGGGGAATCGTATCGGATCTATTTCGGTGCGGATCGTCCGGTGTCCGCGAAAACCGGCGAATCGGCGGATCTCCTCGATAACCGAGACATCGTCATGGTATCGACCGGAGTGACGCGAAGGAATCCGACCTATGTTCCGGCGGATACCGACGGTGACGGCGTGCGCGATATCCTTGATAATTGTGTTTCCATTCTGAATCCGGATCAGGCGGATGAGACCGGAAACGGGCGCGGTGATGTTTGTGACGACTACGACAAGGACGGTATTACCAATAGCAAGGACAGTTGTCCGAATCATCCGAATCATAATCAGATCGATACCGACGCCGACGGGAAAGGCGACATCTGCGATGGCGAAGAAAGTCGCATCACCGAGAAGTATGCATGGCTTCCGTGGGCGGCGATGGTCATCGCCGGTTTCGTGGTCGCGGGACTTTTCGCGGCGACGATCAGACGTGAGCGGAATAAGAAATGAACATCAATCCTATGAGCAACGAGCCTCCTATCCGATATACCGAAGAGAAAATGATCCGTGCAGCGAAACTCGTCGCGGCGCTGTTCGGATTGTTGCTGGTCGTCGTCCTTCCGCTCGGCGCGTTCGTGAGCGATAGTGGAATATTGACATCGACTAAAAAAAAATCTATCGGTCGGGAATTTCCTGCCACTGAGGGCGCGTATTATCCGATGCAACCCCCTCCTTCTCCATCTGCAGGGAAGCCCGGCTCTCCGCCCATAGTGACGCCTCCAGCTGAAACAGTGCCGTCACAGGGTAACCTGAATCGGGATCCAAATACTTCTTTTTCTCAGCCGGAAGAGCGAGTCTTATCGCTCATGGCCTTCCTTCAGAGGGAGCTCTCGGCTCTGCATTCAAGAACGCTCACGTTTGACGGTTATATTCTTCCTCCGTCGATCTTGGTGAAGGATGCTGCCGGTTGCGAAACCCGTCCAATCATACAGACCGGCCCTTCGGGACAGACATTCGTAGCATATATGGCAGCGACTTGTGGAAGTGATCGATATTATTGTATCGACAACCAAAGGATGGGGAGTGTGACACGAATTTCACCAGCTGAGCTTGAGACCGTGAAGAGAATCGGCAGATGTCCTCTCAACCAAGTCGTAAATTCCGGGGTCACGGTGATGCCGCCTGCCGCATTGTCTGCCGCGATCAATGTGGACGAATTGTCCACATTAGTTCTCGGCGTTTCACAGTCGGTACGGGACTACGCGACGAACTGCCGGCGCAGTGGCGGAGTTATACGGAGCGGGTCGGGAGGGGAGCGGCTCTGCAGCGTGAGTAACTATACGCTTTCGTGGCCGATGATTTCGTTGTGTGGGACGTCTCCATCGGATACGAAATGGATCGTGTTTCGGGGGGATACCGATACATGGGATATCACGATCACTTGCACCGAACGTCCGGGATGCGATGGTCCATCGAATGCTTTGTGCACAAAGGATGGTTGTACATTTTCCGAAACCTGTTTGCCGAAATGAGACGGATTCGGGCATTCCTTGGGGGCCTTTTTGGCCCCTTTTTCTTTTCCGGAAATTGGAGTACCGTTGAAGACGCACGGAATCCCTATGAAATCATCAATAAGAAAAAGTGTCCCATTGGCGGATCGGATGCGCCCCGAGAGGCTCTCGGAGGTGTTCGGGCAGGAAAAGATCCTCGGAGAAGGGTCGTTTCTGCGTGACGCGATCACCCGCGATGCGGTGCCGTCGCTTCTCTTCTGGGGGCCGCCCGGGTGCGGCAAGACCACGCTCGCGCTGCTTATCGCGCGGGAGACGAAGTCCGAATTCGTGCAATTGTCGGCGGTCGGGAGCGGAGTCAGAGACTTGCGTGGCGTCGTCGAGGAAGCGAAGAAAAATCGCGATGCGGGAAAGAAAACCATCCTCTTCATCGACGAGATCCACCGGTGGAACAAGGCGCAGCAGGACGCGCTTCTGCCTCACGTCGAGCACGGGATCGTCACACTCATCGGAGCGACGACCGAGAATCCGAGTTTCGAGGTGAATTCCGCGCTCCTTTCGCGGACGAGGGTATTGGTGCTCGGTAAGCTCTCTCCCGAGGAAATCGTTTCGGTTCTTCGGCGCGCGCTTTCGGATGAACGGGGGCTGAAAGGTGAAAAGATCACGATCGCGGATGAGACACTCGGTTTCATATCCGAAGTCGCCGGCGGCGATGCGCGCAACGCGCTCAATATCCTCGAAGCGTGCGCGTCCCAGTCGGGAAACATCACCTCGGAACTCGTGGAGGGAATCGTTCACCGCTCGCACCTTCTCTATGACAAGGGCGGCGAGTGGCACTACGATATCATCTCCGCCTTGCACAAATCCCTGCGTGGCGGCGATGCCGACGGCGCGCTCTACTGGCTCGGGCGGATGCTCGAGGCGGGGGAGGATCCGCTCTACGTCGCGCGGCGGCTCGTCCGCTTCGCCTCCGAGGACGTGGGACTTGCCAACTCCTTCGCGCTTCCGCAGGCGGTGGCGGCGATGCAGGCGTGTCATATGATCGGGATGCCCGAATGCGAACTCGCGCTCGCCCAGGCAGTCGTCTATCTCGCCAAGTCCAAAAAATCAAACGCGCTCTATGTCGGCTACGGTCATGTGAAGGATGATGTCCGGCGGTTCCCGAACGAACCCGTCCCGATCCACCTCCGCAACGCTCCCACGAAACTCATGAAAAGCCTCGGCTACGGCAAGGACTACAAATACACCCCCGACTTCGAGAACCCGGATGACGCGAAGCAGGAATACCTGCCCGAGAAACTCCGCGGGAGGAGGTATGTGAAATTCGATAATGAAACGAGCGTATGAAACGGAAATTGCGGGTAGGAATCATCTTCGGCGGGAAGTCGGCGGAACACGAAGTTTCCTTGTGGTCCGCGAAGAACGTCATTGACGCGCTTGATCGGAAAAAATATGATCCGGTCCTGATCGGCATAGACAAGACGGGGAGCTGGTTTTTGAACTGGGGTTCGAGCGCCCTGATCGGGAATCCGAAGTCGGTCGCGATTGATCGGAAAGTCGGTCGTGACATCGCGCTCGTTCCGCAGAGCGAGGGGGCGATCATGGGCCTTGACGGATCTTGGGGACAGGTGGACTCCATCGATGTCGTCTTTCCGGTGTTGCATGGCACATCCGGCGAGGATGGGACGATACAGGGCCTCCTGAAACTGGCGGATATCCCGTTTGTCGGCGCGGGCGTGCTCGGTTCCGCTGTCGGGATGGACAAGGACGTGGCGAAACGGCTCCTTCGCGATGCGGGAGTACCGGTTGCCGATTTTCTAGCGGTGACGGAAAGCGATGTTCCCGCGTACGCGACGGTCGTCAGGAGGTTCGGGACACCTTTTTTCGTGAAGCCGGCGAATCTCGGGTCGTCGGTCGGCGTGAGCAAGGTCAGGAGCCGGCAGGAATTTGAGCGGGCGGTCGCGGACGCGTTCCGATATGACCGGAAGATTCTCATCGAAGAATATATCGATGGACGCGAGATAGAGTGCGCCGTTCTCGGAAACGACGATCCGATCGCATCCGTCCTGGGCGAGATCATCCCGAGCCATGATTTCTACTCGTATGAGGCGAAATATCTCGACGAACACGGAGCCATGTTCGAGATTCCCGCGAAACTGTCAAAGGCGACGGAAAAAAATATCCGTGCGCTCGCGGTCAGGACGTTCAAGACACTCGGATGCGAAGGGATGGGGCGCGTCGATTTTTTCCTTCGGAAAGGCGGAGGCGTTTTCGTGAACGAGATCAACACCATCCCCGGGTTCACGTCGATCAGCATGTACCCGAAACTGTGGGAGGCGAGCGGAGTATCGTATTCCGACCTCGTCGACCGGCTGATCCGACTGGCGATCGAACGGTTCGAGAAGGAGCGGAATCTCACGACTTCCTACGACGCGAATTGACAATGTGTTTATGAAGTTGCATGCTATATGTAACATAAGTAAACACTAACAGACGGCTATGAAAAAGGCGGATGAGAGGATGGAGGATACGAGGATCGCTCTCTTCAGGGGGAAGAAAGTCAGAAAGACTATTTTTCAGAATGAGTGGTGGTTTTCGGTCATCGATGTCGTGGAAGCGCTTACGGATAGCGTGAATGTGAGGGACTATTGGTACAAGATGAAGATTCGCGTCCAAGAAGAGGATGGATTTGAACCGTCGACAATCTGTCGACAGTTGAAACTGACGGCACCGGATGGGAAAATGCGCGAAACCGATTGCTCCAACACCGAAGGCATCTTCCGCATCATCCAGTCCATCCCGTCGCCCAAGGCCGAGCCGTTCAAACGGTGGCTCGCCAAGGTCGGGTACGAGCGCGTGCAGGAAATCGAGAATCCGGAACTCGCGACGAAGCGGACACGCATGCTCTACGAGCTCAAAGGCTATCCGGAGGACTGGATCGAGAAACGGATGCGCGGCATCGCCATCCGCGAGGAACTGACCGACGAGTGGCAGAAGCGCGGCGCCGAGGAGGACCGGGAATATGAGATCCTGACCGCGGAAATCTCCAAGGCGACCTTCGGCGTGACGCCGAGTGAGTATAAGAAACTGAAAGGACTACGGCGCGAGAACCTCCGTGACCACATGGACGACTTCGAACTCATCTTCACGATGCTCGGGGAACGTTCGACGACGGAGATTCATCGGACGGAGGAATCAATCGGCGTATCGAAACTGAAGCAGGATGCGAAGCGCGGCGGGAGAGTGGCTGGCAACGCGCGCATCGCACTTGAAAAGGAGCTCGGGCGACCGATCGTGACCAAGAAAAACTTCTTGCCTCGCCGGCAGGTGGGTCTCGAGAATCCAGAAGCGAAAAAGCTTTCGGGTGCGAAGAAAAGGAAAGGATGAAAAAAACGAAACAAACAGGATTATCTGCCGGAAAAGCTCCGAGGGAGGAGATATGTGAAGTTTGGGGGATAGCGATTCCTTGGATGATTAGCCCAAACCTCCGGCGAAGCTGGGGCGTGTGTTTGGAAGCGATGCCGCGCGTCTTTCTTTCGTGTTGTGGAGGGGCTTCGACCGGGCGATCAAGAGATTTCTCTGGATTGTTACCGTGCATGACGCGTCTCGTGATGACAGGAATAACGGAGAAATGCTTCTTGAAACGAATCATCCTTCCGACATGGCTGGCGATTGCGAAACCACTACACCACAACTTGACAGCTGGTTATTGCTCATCGTTGTTTTTTTTTGTATTATGGTTTCATAAGTTCATAATCTTATAATACAAAGAATATGGCAGGCTTCAGTCGGTCTCTCGTGTATTGGACGAAGGTGGTTTCGCTGGGTATCGTTTTCGGTTTCGGAATCCAGATGGTTTCGGCATGGGTTGCGCCCAGTGCGACTCCTCCCGGTGGTAACGTCGCTGGTCCGCTTACGACAGGCGCTGCCGATCAGGTAAAGGCGGGAAAGTTGTATACGTCTTCAACTCTTACAACGGATCCCGGGCAGACGCTGGTAACAAAGGATTACGTCGATGCGGCATCGTATGTCAGGGGGGCGCACTATGGAGGGTGTACTCAGATTGCTGATGCCAGTGTTTGGCCATGGGTGCTGGCGGCCAGCACTCATATCGCCTGGCCGGTGACATCGTGCCCTGGTAGTGGCAGAGCGGACGCAAATCAGCCGGTCTGCGCCGCCGGGTTCACGCGGATTATCATCGGATATTCCCAACTTAATACATCATTTTCCGGCGACGTTGCTTTCGATGGGAACTATGACAGGACCAACTTCAACAAATTGAACGGATTCCTGGATGGGGATATGATGATGAAGATATATGCCTGCGCGAAGGAGTAAGGAATAATGGAAACTTCGGTGTTTTAAATCGAGAAGATATGAAAAAAAATATCGTAATCGGAATCATTGCAGCCGCATTCCTTTCAGTTGTCCTTTTCCTGCTGGTGTTGGGTAGCGGTTCTCGTGGGAATACGACGGTTCATCCGGTTGCTCAGGATGGAAAAGATAAAGGACACATCGGGAGTTCCGTCGGGGGTAACTCCGAAATTTCAGGCATAAATGAAAAGGACTCTTCGGAAGCCTTGGGAAGACTGTTCGCTTTCAAGGAACCGACGGTTTTTGGTGTCGTCGAGGTGGTTTCCGGAAATGCCGTGCGAGTTCGTGTTTCGGATGATGTGAATGACAGATATTCCGATATGGTCAATGTCGGAGTGGGTGATTTTGTGACGGTATTGAGAAGGGGTGCCTGTGAGCCGGCGCTGAATATATGTCGGAATACAATGGATACTCTGGACTCCGTCGTTGCTGGAACCACCGTTGTAGTGAGTATTTCCGAATGGCATTCATCGGATTCGGTGACTGCGTCAACGATCATCATCCGATAGGGTTTTCTTATCGAGGACGCTTCTTTTCGGCGAACTTGAACCGATTCTTCTCTCGGTATGATATTTTCAGAGTCTTTTCCCATGATCGAAAGGAGGGTTTTTCTGGCTTTCGCGTTCGTATTTTTTGTCAGCATTTTTCTTCGTTCCGATTTCCTTGCTTTCATCGTATCGAAGCCGGTGGAATGTTTTTTCATAGAGAAAAAAACGGTTCGCGGCTCTTCCATGGAGCCGTTTTTCTCCGATGGCGATACCCTTGATTTTCTTGCAGGGTACTATGAGTGTCACTCTGTTGATCGGAATGACGTCATTCTCGCCGATTATCGTGGAAATCCCGATGCTCCCATCATGAAAAGAGTCCGAGCGATTCCTGGAGATGCTTTTGGAGTATTTCAAAACGGGGAATATTGGGGTATTACCGTGAATGGCGAAGAGGTCACGAATTTCGCGGGGATTCCATATCGGCTCACTCACGAGCAGGTAGCTCATATCGAAAACGATGCCGTCGGATATGGCGGCATCATTCCGAAGGATCTCTATCTTGTATTGGGCGAGAACCCGACCGGTTCTATGGATTCCACTGTTTCCGGGCTGTTTCATATAGGTCTGTTCGCGGGAAGAGTTGTTCCGACCACGCTGAAAAGATAAAAAAATCTTCGTTTCCAATCCCGCTTTTCCGTGTTACACTGAAGCTGAAAAGAAACATGGAAAACCATATGAAAAATGCATTCCTCTCCGGCATCTTCCTTTTCATATTCCTCCTCTTCCTCCCCGTTCCCGCCTCCGCCGATCTCATCACCTGCGGCAGGGGAGCGGACATCGCTTCCGCCTGTCGCCTCTGCGACCTCGTCGAAGGCGTCGCTGACCTTGTCAAATATATCCGGAACATCATGGTGTTCATCGCCCTCGCCGTCATCACCGCGATGGGCATCCTGTATATCGTCTCCTCCGGCAACCAGGGCACCATGGAGACCGCGAAGAAGGGCATCTTCGCCTCCCTCATCGGTATCGCCGTCATCCTTTCCGCCTGGCTCATCGTGAACACGGTCATGTTCACCGTCTTCCAGGCCAAAAGCGATCTCGGTGTCGGAGCGAGCTTCTCCGTCGCGACCGGTTTTTCTTTCAATTGTGACGCTTCCGGCGCCGCCGCGAC
>CAYRYX010000047.1:0-8019 GCA_964428755.1 uncultured Bdellovibrionales bacterium
CGCTCACCGCTTCGAAACCGTCGGTCTCCTGGAGCGGGGACTGCTCGGGAAGCGGGGCGACCTGCGTCGTCTCGAACGCGAGTCCTGGCTCGACGTATTCCGTCTCCGCGTCGTTTGCCGGATTGACGGGTGGGGGAGGAGGGTCGACGGGAGCGACAGGATGGTATCCTGGAGATCCCGGACATGGGAATTGGTTTTTTGCGGCGAATAATGCACAGGTGGTCGATCCGGGAGCGAACAGTAGTGTCATGCATATTCCTGCCTGCGTGAACGGGGTTCATATCGGTGCGATCGGAGATTCGAACAGTTGTTATTGGGGGGGTAACAATCAGGCTAACGGGTTCTCGTTCGGCGGAACTAGGGTATTGAGTATCCGTATGAGAGGGGTATCTGCGCCGTCGAAATTCAATTTTATCCGGATCGAGGCGAGTGACGGGGGGAATGCGGTTGGGAATTCAAAAGTCTCTATCTCATCTGCCCCCGGTGATTTCTCTGTCAGCAAAGGATGTTTGCATGACGGATTTGCGACCGCCGCAAGACCCCTTTATGCCAACAGCCAGGCGGATGTCGATGCCGCATTCGGAGGAGCGGGAAAATCGTCCAGTTACGATTTCTGCTGGATCGATCCGGGTGGATATTACTATCTCAACATCATGCTTCCGGACGCGGTCGCGGGTCAGCAATATTATCTCAAGGTGGCTAAGCCGCTTCAATAGGATATGATTGTGAGAAAAAACGGCCGATAGGTCGTTTTTCTTGCTTGAACGGTCTGTTTCCGGTAGAATCCTCTTGCCATGTCTTTATCGGGGGATTTCTATGGATGTATTCGAAATCGAAGGGGGAAAGCGGCTCAAGGGTGTGATTGAGGTGCGCGGGTCGAAAAATGCGACCACGCCGATCCTTGCCGCGACGCTTCTTTCCGCGAAAACCAGTGTCATTTCCGGCATCCCGCTCATCGAGGATGTGTTTCGCATGCTCGAGATCCTCGAGAGTCTCGGGGCGACGGTCGAGTGGCGGGGGAAGCGGACGGTGGCGGTGACGCCGGGAACAATCGATCCGGCGAAGATGGATATCGCGCTCGTAAAAAAGATCCGATCGTCGATCCTGCTTCTCGGGTCGCTCTCTGCGCGGTTCGACGCCTTCACGCTTCATCAGCCGGGTGGGTGTACGATAGGCAAGCGACCGACGGATACCCATATCGATGTCCTCGGCAAGCTCGGTGTGTCGATCGTACGCGAGGAGAAGGGATACCGTGTCGACGCGTCGAAGCGGAAGCCGGGGAAGGCTGTCCTGCGTGAGCTTTCGGTCACGGCGACGGAAAACGCGATGATGCTCGCCGCGGGGATGCCGGGTAGGACGGTCATCAAGATTGCCGCCGCGGAACCGCATGTCGAGGATCTCGGACGGTTCCTCGTGAAGATGGGTGCCAAGATACAGGGACTCGGGACGCATACGCTCACTATCACCGGATCGAAACATCTTCGCGGGGTGACGCATACGGTCATTCCCGATGCGAACGAGGCGGCGACCTTTCTGATTCTCGGGGTGGCGACCGGAAGCCCGATCACGGTGAAAAACGCGCGCGAGGAACATCTCGACCTGGTGCTCGAGAAACTCCGCGAGTTCGGGGCGGACTTCACGGTTTCAAAAAATGCGATTACGGTCATTCCGGCGAAGAGACTTTCCGCGGTGCGGAAGGTTGAGACGCGGACGTATCCGGGAATCCCGACCGACATCCAGGCACCGCTCACCGTGCTCGCGACGCAGGCGGAGGGCGAGACACTCATATTCGACACGCTCTTCGAGGGGCGGTTCAACCATGCGTACGAACTCGAGAAGATGGGGGCGAAGGTGCTCATCCTCAATCCGCACCAGGTGATGGTGCTCGGGAAGACCCCGCTCCGGGGAACCGATATCCGGAGCTACGACCTCCGCGCGGGGGCGGCGCTCATCATCGCGGCGCTCTGCGCGGGCGGCACGACGATCATCGAGGAAGTCTATCAGGTGGACCGGGGATATGAACGCATCGAGGAGCGGCTCGCGAAGCTGGGAGCCGCGATACGGAGGGTGGAAAGATAATATTAAAAGCAAAATTTCAAATCAAATCCGAATGTTGGAATTTGAAATTGTTTCATTTGAGCTTGATTTGGCATTTGGCATTTGAACTTTGGAATTTACTATGTCTTTTTTCGTAAAGAAAATCGGGATCGACCTCGGGACGGCGAACACGCTCGTGTTCGTGCCGGGAAAGGGCGTCGTGATCAATGAGCCATCGGTCGTTGCCATATCCGTGCTCGAGAACAAGGTGCTCGCCGTCGGGAACGAGGCAAAAGAGATGCTCGGACGGACGCCGGATACGATTGTCGCGTCGCAACCCTTGCGCGATGGAGCGATAGCGGACTATCGCGTGACGGAAGCGATGCTCCGGTATTTCATCCAGAAGGTGAGCGGGAAGTTCCGGTTCTTCCGGCCGGAAGTCGTGCTTTCCATACCGGCCGGTGTGACCTCGACCGAGCGGCGCGCGGTGATCGATGCGGCGCAGAAGGCCGGTGCGCGCGCGGCCTATGTCGTGAAGGAACCTATCCTGGCGGCCATCGGCGCCGGTATTCCGATCCACACCGCACAGGGGAACATGATCATCAACATCGGCGGGGGAACGTCGGAGATCGCGGTGATTTCACTCGGGGGCGTGGTGGCGTCCGCGTCCGCGCGGGTCGGCGGAAACCGGATCGATCTGGCGATTTCGGATTATATCAAGCGGAAATACAGCCTCGCGATCGGCGAGCGGACGGCGGAAGAGCTGAAGATCAAGATCGGTGCGGCGATAGCGCAGGTCAAGGAGGATCACGCCGAGATCCGCGGGCGCGACCTCATGGGCGGATTGCCGAAGACTGTGACCATATCCTCGAACGAGGTGACGGAGGCGATTCAGGACGAGCTCCGCGAGATCATCAACGTCGTGAAACAAGTGCTTCAGGAGACGCCGCCCGAGCTTGCCGCCGATATCATGGACAAGGGTATGGTGCTCTCGGGAGGGACGGCGCAGCTCAGGTTTCTCGATCAGCTCGTCGGGAAGACGATCGGTGTGCCGTGCTATGTCGCGGACGATCCGGCGTTCTGCGTGGTGAAAGGCGCGGGCATCGTGCTCGAGAACCTCGAGGCGTACAAGCGGAGCATCATGCTCGGAAAATGACAGCTAACAATTAACAGGAAACAGTCAACAAAAACCAGAGAAAAATGCGAGAGCGGATTTCGTTGATTGTTGACTGTTGTCTGTTGACTGACATGGTAATCGGTATCGATGCATCCCGCGCCTTTCTTCGGCGCCGGACGGGGATAGAGGAGTATTCCTATCAGGTCATCCGGCATCTTCGCGACACGATTCCGAAAACGGATCGCGTGGTTCTGTATGTTCGTGGAGAATGGAGAATGGAGAATGGAGAATGGAGAATTTTCGGACAGAAAATCGATTTCGAACTCCCTTCAAACTGGTCCGTGCGCGCGTTGTGGGCGCCGCGGTTCTGGACGCAGATCAGATTGTCGCTCGAGATGCTGTTTCATCCGCCGGACATTCTCTTCGTTCCGGCGCATACCGTGCCGGTCATTCATCCAAAAAAAACCGTCGTGACGGTGCATGGGCTCGAATATGAGATGTTTCCGGAAGCGTATTCTTTCTGGGAACGGCTCTATATGCGGCTCTCGATCCGGTTTTCGTCGCGGGTCGCCGATCGGATCGTCGCCGTATCGGAGAATACGAAGCGCGACCTGATGCGTCTTTACGACGTTCCGGAGGAGAAGATGGTGGTGGTATATGAAGGAGTGGCTGAAAATTTCAAATTTCAAATTTCAAATTTCAAATCAAATCCGAATTCAAAAATTGAATCAAAATTCCTTCTGTTTATCGGGAGACTCGAGGAACGGAAGAACATCATGCGGATCATCGAGGCATTCGGGATCCTGAAGGAGAAATATCATATCCCGCACGAGCTCGTGCTTGCCGGGAAGCCGGGATATGGATACGAGAGGATCCGTTTCAAAATTCAAAATTCAAAATTCAAAATTCGTGAGGTAGGGTACGTGTCCGAGAAGGAGAAAGCCAAGTTGTTGGCACGCGCCGACGTATTCCTCTTCCCGACCCTCTATGAAGGATTCGGTCTGCCGGTTCTGGAAGCGCAGGCGGTAGGTGTGCCGGTGGTGGCGTCGGATTCGAGCTCGCTTCCGGAGATCGGCGGGAAAGGCGCTTTGTATGCCGATCCGCTTTCTCCTGAGGACATCGCCGAGAAGACCAGGAAACTCCTCTCGGAAAAGAGCCTTCGGGATGTTATAATGGCGGCAGGAAGAGAAAATATCCGAAGATTCAGTTGGGAGAATTGTTCCGGGAAAATCGCGGAATCGTTCAGGAAATGAAAATCCCCGATGTGTATTTCGGGGATTCGCGGGTCTTCGCTGTCATGAGAACAACAGAAGGAAGAGGACGCTGCTAAGAATGCGGATGTCCGCGGGTTGATTGAGAGCGACGAATCGTCCAAGCGCCGCCGTGACAGCTCTTGATCTTCTTGAAGTTCCGAGTCTCCGGAGCGATTCCCGGTTCGAATGACGGTTTGATTTCGGAAACACGTGCTTCGGTCGCATATCCTTCTCCTTTGTCTGAAAGAACTATGAAAATCATCCTATGAATACGGCGGAAAGTCAATCAGGAGTTTCGGAAAACCTGAAGGTCGCGTTCGTACATGACTTTCTCGTCTCGTATGGCGGAGCGGAACGGGTTCTGGAAAGTCTGATCAAGCTGTATCCTGGCGCGCCGATCTATACGCTCCTCCACGATGAGCGTGCGATGGGCGGGAGATTTTCCGGCAGGGTCATAAGAACTTCCTTTCTCCAGAGGTTTCCGCGATTCCTCCGGAGGCGGTATCGGCTGCTGCTCCCCTTTTTCCCGGTCGCGGTCGAGACGTTCGATTTTCGGGATTTTGATCTCGTCATATCGTCGTCCGGCGCATGGTCGAAGGGGATCGTGACCAGGCTGCATACGGCGCATATCGCGTACCTCCATTCGCCGATGCGGCTTCTGTGGGATGCGAACGAACGGTATCTGCGGACGGTTCGCGCCGGACGATTCGCGAAATTTTTCGGTCGCATGATCCTTTCCTATCTCCGCGTCTGGGACGCACAGGCGGCTCATCGGCCGGACGCGCTTGTTTCGAATTCGGAATATACCCGGGTGCGCGCGAAAAAATACTACCGTCGTGGATCGGAGGTCGTTTATCCGCCGGTTGCGATCCGATGCGTGGAACGCCGTCCCGGAAGGGAGGATTTCTTTCTTGTGGTCTCGCGACTTACGGAAAGCAAGGGGATCGAAACGGCGGTGGAGGCTTTCAATAAGCTCGGGCTGCGGCTTATCATCGTCGGTGACGGACGCGAACGGAAACGGCTTGAACGGATGGCCGGTGGGAATATCTCGTTTGCCGGTCAGGTGAACGATGCGGAGCTCGTCGACCTGTATGCGAAGGCGGTCGCGGTGGTCGTTCCTTCCGAGGAAGATTTCGGCATGGCGGCCGCGGAAGCGATAGCCTGCGGAACGCCGGCGATCGTGCTTGGCCGTGGCGGAGGACTCGAAGTCGTCGAGGCGGGGGTGACCGGGGAGTTTTTCAGGTCGGACGCTCCGGAAGTGCTTGCGGACGCCGTGAGACGGTTTCTCGAAAATGGAGCGGTTCGGTACGGGTCGGGTTGTCGGGAAGCTTCCGGACGCTTTTCGGAGGAAAAATTCCTTTCGGAGTGGCGTCGGGTCATCGATTTCATCATGCATGGGAATCGCTGACTCCCTCGTATTCTTTCGGTTTGCATCTTTTATCTTCTCCGGAATGGATATCATCGGACACGGTATCATACGACGGAAACTCTCCGCGATAGCATCGGTCGGTGTTTTGCCACACCAGGCATTTCTTTTCGTCGGTCCGGAAAGCGTCGGGAAAACGCTTGTCGCCCGCGAATTCGCGGGGCGACTGCTTGGTTCCGGTAGGGGCGACCCCGAGGGATCGCAGGACTTTCTGGTCATACGTCCGGAAGACGGCGAACACAAGAAGAAAAAGATCCCTGTCGAAGCCATCCGTGACGCAAGAGCGTTCCTGTCCCGTTTTCCCGCTGAAGCGAAGCGACGGGTACTGCTCGTCGAGCATGCGGAGCTTCTCTCGGAGCAGGCTCAGAATGCGCTTCTCAAGGTGTTCGAGGAGCCGAACGGGAGCTCTGTCATCATTCTCGCCGCTTCACGATCCGGAAACATCCGCGACACGATCATCTCCCGTTCGTTCCGGATCGTATTTCCGCTCGTTCCGGAGGAGGAAATCCGTGCCGGGGCAACGGATCTCCCCGGCGGTGATGCCGCGGAATCGCTTGAACCGTTCTTTTTCGCCCTCGGTCGTCCGGGGATCGTCGTGTCGGCATTTGCCGATCCGAAGGGGTTTGCGAAACGGCGGGATATGCTCCGGTCGCTTTTCCGGCTTTCCTCACTTCCTTTCCATGAGCGTCTCCGTCTTTCGGAGGCGCTCTCCGAGGATGTCCGTGAGACAGTCATGCTGTTCGAATGGTGGGCGACCGGTCTCCGCGCGCTCAGGAAAGACGAGCGGGACCCGAAACGACTCGCCGCCTATTATGCGTTTCTCGATGATATCGAGGAGTGCGCGCGCGTGCTCCGTGATACGAACGCGAACGCACGGCTCCTGATCGATCGTCTCCTTCTTTCCATATAGGAAGAGTATGTTCTGGAAAAAGAAACAAAGAAAATCCGAGGTGCCGAAGGAAAGGAACCTGTTCCGCGAGGCGTTCCTTCCTCCGAAGAAGGCTGTTGTCCAGAGACAGCCGGAAAAGCGTTCGGGTAGGAGAGGCTTTCCTTGGGTTGCGGTGTTATGGGGAGTGTTCCTCGTGACGGTCGTATACGTACTGTTTGCGTCCCCGTTCCATTCCGTCGGGGATGTTTCCGTGGTCGGGGCGGTCGATATCCCGGAAAATCGGCTCGAGGCATTTCTTCGGGATCGGATGTCGGGGAAATGGTTCGCGATGTTCCCGAAGGATAATTTTTTCCTGTCGTCCGCATCCGTGATGGAGCGGTCGCTGCTCGAGTCGTTTCCGAAGCTCCGTTCCGCGGAGATCCGGAAACGGTTTCCGAACCGGGTGCAGGCGATCGTCTCCGAACGGGATCGGATACCGCTGTGGTGTTTCTCCGGGGAGTGTTTTCTGATCGGCGACGATGGCACGGCACGCGACGCGCGGTTCGCGGTACAGGCGGAAAACGAAGCATTCCTTTTCAGGATCGAGGATTCAGGCGCACGCGCGATCGTTTCGGGAGACCCGGTGCTTGATGAGGGAATGATTTCCAGGGTGCTCCGTCTTGAGCAGGGGATCCGGATGTCGGGAATGGTCGCGATCGTTCCGCGCGCGGTCACTCCCTCGCGGGTGTCCGGAGAATTCCGGTTCACGACGACCGAGGGTTGGGATATCCTTGCGAATACCGAGTGGGATCCGGAAATGACGATAGCGGCGCTTCGTCTCGTTCTGGAAAAGGAGATTCCGGAAGAGAGGCGCGCGAAGCTCCGATATGTCGATCTCCGCACCGAGAAGAAGGCGTTCTATTCGTTTATCCCGGAAGAGCCTGTTTCGGACGAAGCATCGAAAAATACGGATTCCGATTCCGAGAAGGAAAAACAGAAAAGCGAAAAGAAAAAATAAGGATGGATTTGTTCTCATTCGCCCCCCGGACTTCCCTTCCCGGGGTCGGGATTTTCCTGTTAGAAAATCCCTTATGAAACTGCTGGTCGCAGTCTCAAAATCCCTCAAAGGAAAATCTGATACGGAGCCTTCAGAAAAGACGATGGTCGTATGCTGTTTCGTCGCCAACCAGGGTGCCTCCCGTTGCCCGGGAACCGCACGTTGCTTAAGCAAGCCGACCTTTTCTCAAAAAATATCCTCGGGATGCCGCTCCGTGAGGGATATTTTTTGGATAGAAAAGGTCGAGCGGTGAGTGTGCGG
>CAYRYX010000048.1:0-7919 GCA_964428755.1 uncultured Bdellovibrionales bacterium
CGGACCATCTGCGACACGAGGTGAGGAATCTCCTTGGACTGTGAAAACACCGTACTCATGTTCCCGCCGGTTTTCACCTCTTCCGCCGCCTCGAGAACGACACGTCTGAAAGACTCGTTCCCGATGATGGTCGAGACGATGGTGAGCGACCGGACGACCGGGATGCCGCCGTTCAGGAGCACGCCGAGATTTTCCGCGAGCCGCGCGAGGAAGACGTATTGAGCGATTCTTCCTATGACAGGGATATCGAGGATCTGCGCTTCCCATTCGCGCTTCCCGTCCGGCGTCCGGATATAATAATAGAAGGCGGCGCCGATCACCACGAAGAGGAGTATGACGATCCACCAGTAGACCGCAAGGAAATCCGATGTCCCGATGATCGCCTTGGTATACCAGGGCAGTTGACCCTCGAAATCCTTGAGAACTGCCGTTATCTTCGGAATGATGAAGACAATGACGAGAAACCCGACGATCAGGGCGGCGCCGAGGATGAACGCCGGGTAGTAGAGCGCGCCGCGGATTTTCGAAGTAAGGTGATAGTCCCTCTCTATGCTATCCGCGACGAAGTTGATCGCGCGCTGGAGTCCGCCGGAGATCTCCCCGGCGCGGATGAGGTTCACCATCATCATCGTGAAGACGTTCGGATGCTTCGCGAACGCTTCCGAGAGTGCCATACCGTCATCCACGTCGTCCTTGATTTCCTTCAGGATAATGCGGAAGTAAGAATTTTCGGTCTCCTCGGCGATCGCGATGAGCGAGGAAGTGACCGGGACCTTCGCCTCGATAAGCACGGCGAGCTGGCGAAAAAACGCCACGAGCTCTTTCGTGGAGACACCTTCCCACATCCGGGAAAGTTCCTTCATGACCGCCGACACCTGCGTCTCTTCGCGGACGGAGAGCGGGATAAGGCCGTTTTTCTGGAGGATAAGGCTTGCCGCATCGCGGTTGTCCGACTCGACGATCCCTTCCTTCAGCAGCCCTTCGCTGTTTTTCGCTTTGAAGATAAACTTCATACAGGTAGCTTCGTCAGTTTCATTGGCAAACAAGGATTCCCCCGTAAAAAGCCAATGAAGCTAAAAATTAGCAAGCTGTGTTTATTACTGCTCCTTGGCGATGAGCATCTCGAGATACTGCCGGTTCTTGGCATAGAGCATCGCATCGTTCACGGAAATCATCCCGCGACGTACGAGATCCGCAAGCGACCGGTCGAGCGAAGTCATGCCATCCTTGAGACTCGTCTCGATCACCGAATCGAGCTGATGTGTCTTGTTTTCGCGGATGAGGTTCTCGACGGCGTGGTTCTTAAGCATGATCTCGATCGCGGGAACACGCCCGGAACCGTCCATTTTCGGGATGAGCCGCTGGGAAATGACCCCGAGAAGGACGCTCGCGAGCTGGGAGCGGATCTGGTTCTGCTGGTGCGCCGGAAACACGTCGATGACGCGATCGATGGTCTGCGCGGCGTCGTTCGTGTGCACCGTCGCGAAGATGAGGTGTCCCGTCTCGGCGGCGGTCATCGCTGTCGCGATCGTCTCGAGGTCGCGAAGTTCACCACACAGAACGACGTTCGCGTCCTCGCGGAACACCGCCCGGAGGGCGAGCGGGAAGCTTTTCGCATCACGGCCGACTTCGCGCTGGTTGATGATGCACCGGTCCTGGTTGTACACGAATTCGATCGGGTCCTCGATCGTCACGATATGCTTCTCCTGGTTGTGGTTGATATGTTCGATGATCGCGGCCAAGGTCGTCGATTTTCCGTGCCCCACCGGTCCGGTCACGAGCACGAGCCCCTGGGAATAGTTCGCGAAGTTATAGAGCGCGGTCGGGAGATTGAGCTCCTCGAGATTGCGGACGTGATCCATGACGAACCGCATCGTCACCGAGACGAATCCCTTCTGGAAGAAAACGTTCGTCCGGAACCGCATCCGGTTCTCGAAGTTGTATGAGAAGTCGGTCTGTCCCGAGGCGAGCAGCTCCTCCTTCCGATCGTCCGAGAGCAGGATATCGGAGAGCGCCTTCGTATCCGCGGGCGTAAGCACCTTCTCCTGCGTGATAGGATGCAGCTTTCCGTTTATACGGAGCGTCGGATACCGCCCCACCGCGAGATGGAGATCCGACGCGCCCTGCTGTCCGACGAGAAGCAGGAGATTCTTCACCCGCTGTTCGGCATGCAGTATTTCAGATCCGTCCGCCATAATGTTTGTGTTACCTCCTTATTCAGGTTTCTTTTCCCTCAGTGTACCATCCTTCTCGTGCTTCTCAAAGACGGAGCAGACCTTTTCAAGCACCTCCGACGGAGTGAAGTGCGATTTGATGAGATATTCATCCGCGCCGAGATCGAACCCGTCCCGGACGCCTTCGCTCGCGGAAAAGTTCGTCAGGAGAATGACCGGTACATCCTTCCACTCCTCATGACGCCGGATTTCCCGCAACATATCCCGGCCGTCGACATAGGGCATGAAGATATCGAGAAGGATGAGATCCGGAACCAACGAGCGGAGCCGCTCCATCCCCTCGAGTCCATCGGCCGCCGTATCCACCGCGAATCCGGAATCGCCGAGTTTTTTCTGATAGATGTCACGAACGAAAAAATCGTCCTCGACGATGAGGATCTTCCTTCCCGCATACCGCTCGGCTTTGTTCTTCCTGATCGACACCATCATTGATAATGTTACCGGATCACTCCTCGTCGATAAGTATGCTTCCCTCCGTGACCCGCTCGACCTCCGCGAGCGTCGTCAATCCTTGGAACGCCTTCAGGATGCCGTCATCGCGGATGGAAAGCATATTCTGTTTCTTCGCCTCGAGAATGAGCTTCCCTTCGTTTCCACGTTCGTCCGTGATGATCCGCTTCACTTCGTCCGTGACCTCGAGCGCCTCATAGATCGCGATCCGCCCCTTGTATCCGGTGTTCCCGCAGGTGTCACAGCCGGCACCGCGATAAAGCGCCACGCCTTTCACCGGATCGTAATCATATTTCTTCACCTCAGAAGCCGGGAGCGCGTCCACGGTTTCCTGCAGTTTCTTCCTGAGTTTCGGCGTGATCTCATCCTCTTCCCGACAATCCGGACAGACCCGTCGGACGAGACGCTGCGCGGCGACCACCCGGAGCGAGGACGCGAGCAGGAACGGCTCGATGCCCATGTCGACGAGTCGCGGGATGGCTCCGATCGCACTGTTCGTGTGAAGCGTCGAGAGCACGAGGTGGCCGGTGAGGGCGGCATGGATCGCGAGCTCGGCGGTCTCGCCGTCGCGGATCTCGCCGACCATGATGACGTTCGGATCCTGGCGGAGTATCGAACGGAGACCCGACGCGAACGTATATCCGATTTCCGGCTTCACCTGCGACTGGTTGATACCGGCGATGGAATATTCGACCGGATCCTCGAGCGTGATGATGTTCCGCTCTTCCTGGTTCAGGATCTGAAGGAACGAATAAAGTGTCGTGGATTTCCCGGATCCCGTCGGACCGGTCATAAGAATGATCCCGTACGGCTCCATGATCCGCGTCCGGAGCACCTCGCCGTTGCGCCCCCACAGACCCATCTTCTTGAAATCGACGATATTGTCGCTCTTGTCGAGAACGCGCATCACGACCTTTTCCCCCTCGACGACCGGCAACGTCGAAACACGAAGATCGACGGTCTTGCCGTCCTGCGTCGCACGGAATCGGCCGTCCTGCGGCTTGCGCTTCTCGTCGATCTTGAGATTCGAGAGGATCTTGATACGGGAAACCACCGCCCGCCCGACCTGGTTCGGAAACACGAGCGAGGAGTGCAATAGTCCGTCGATACGGAACCGGACACGGTACCCCTCTTCCGCCGGTTCGATATGTATGTCGCTCGCGCGACCATCCATCGCGTGTTTCACGATCGCCTCGACAAGACGCGCGATTGGCGCGTCCTGGATGACCTCCTGATCCAGTGCCGAGACGGATTTTTCCGTTCCTTCGCTCTCGAGCGAAACCCCGATGGATTCGTCCTTCTTGAGCGAGCTTATGGCATCCTTCAACGCGCGGTCCGTTCCGGAGTACTGTTTGAAAAGAGCTTCGATCGTCTCCATAGAGGCGAGGTGCACCTCGATGTTGAGCTGCTCCTTCTCCGCAAGGAACCGGAGCATGTTGAGCGCCTCGAAATCCTCCGGATCCGCCATGGCGATCCGTATCGTGTCCCCCTCCTTCGCAAAGACCCCCATCCTGTACTTCCTGGCGGCGTCTTCCGGAACGAAGGAGATGATCGCCTTTTCGATCTTCTTCGGAGCTTCGGAAAGAAACGGAAGTCCGAGCGTTTCCGCCCGCTTCCTGACATCGTCATCATCCGCCGGAACGACAGAAGGAACGGCGGAGCTTTCGGCTCCGCCGGACACCGACACTGCAACTTTTTCCGAAGAAGTCTCCTCCATAAGCGGTAAGGCCTAGAGCTTGAATGGATCGGATCGCCGCCCAGGGAGCGCCGGTTCGGGAAGCGCCGGTATCGATCCGGCGGAACTCATCGCGGCTCCGACCGATTCCATATCGAACTTTCCTGCAGCAAAGATCGGGAGAAGATGCGCGGCCGGATAGGATGCCTCGGCGAGATACATGAACTCGACTTCGATCTGCGCCGAAAGAATGCCATCGTCAGGAGGGGTCTGTCCATCTGCGCCTGGAGCCGATGATGATTCCTGCTTCGAAAGGGAAAATGAGACGATCTTCTGGAGCCGATCAACCGAGGAAATCTTTTCCATGAACGATTTCAGACTGTCGTATGCCCCGCTGGCCTCCACGGTCACTGAGAATGTCGAGGGCACAGGAGTCTGTGGAGGCGTCTGTACGGGCATCCCGTCGGCACCGATGACCTCCACAACCGGAACGGGAGCCGAAACCGCGGCACCTGCATCGAAAGATACTTCGCCGATTATAGCACCCGACCCGAGTGCGAGGTAATTGAGAACATCCACGATCCGGTCGTGATCCGACCGGGCCGGAAGATAGGACATGACCAGTCTTCCTTCATCCGAAGACAGGAGCGTTTCGCGGGACCCGGACAACGCACCGATATTCGCCGCCGTCTGTTCTACCGCCGAAAGTTCGGCGAGCTTCGCTTCTTTCGCAGCCCGTTGATCCAACACGGAAAGAACTGCGGGACGGATGAAATTCACCGCAAGGAATGCGGTACCGATCACGAAGAGTGGGAACAACATTCTCTTTATGGCCATACTTTTTTCTTTTTGTTTATATTTTCCCCACCCTATCGAAGCGCTATCGAAAGACCGAACTCGAATATCCCGCTCTCCTCGCGGGACAGGGAATCGACGGAAAGTCCGGCGAATTCCGGCATCCTCTTGATGAGCACCAGCTGTTTCGCGACTGTACCGAGCGCATCGGCTTCGCCGGTCAGTGATACCGTTTTCTCTTTCGCATCGAACGAATATTCGGTCAGCCGTATCCCGGGAAGAAGGAGCCCCTCGACAGACCCGAGCATTCCGGCAGGAGAAACACGTTCTTTCAACCCGTTCTTCAGGATCTCGAGACGGAACTGGAAATCCGCGACATCGTCGACATCGGCTCCGGAAAAAGCACCGCGCTTCGCGGCGACCTCGGAAGCGATTCCATCGACTTCGGCCATAAGCTTCTTCTCATAAAAGGAGATTCCGCCCCAGGCCGCGATCGACAGGAGCAGGATGACGACGATCGAAACCGCACCGCGACCGAATGAGTTGCGCCCTCTCAGCTCGTTCGCCTGCTCCGCCGAATGAGAAAGATTTATTCCCGGCATATTTTTTTCCTGTTTCTTTTTATGATCCTGCCGATGACCCCATGATAGCACCATGGGACTCATTTTGAAAATATTTCACCGATCACTTCTTTTTTCCAGCCGCACCATAGAGAGCGAGTCCGAGCGCGACCGCGAACGACGAGCCCATACGATCGATCGCCGGCCGGAGCGCCTGCGGACAGACGATGTTCCGCCACGGATCGCCGAGTACAGCCGGAATACCGAGTCTCGACGAGAAGTATTGCGAGATGCCGACCATGCGGGCCGTCCCGCCGGAAAGGATGATGCTGTCGAACCGGGCGTCCGGACGCTTCGATTTCCAGGACTCAACCATGCGGGCGGCTTCGTTCACGATCATCTCTATCGCCGGAAAGATGACCGCTGTCTCCCGGGAGTTCAGGAAATCCTTATTGCTCTTCTTGAGTATCTCCGCCCGATCGAGCGAGATGTTCAATCCTTCCGAAAGCGTCCTCGTGATATCCCGGCCACCAGCATCGATGTTCCGGCTCATCTTCACATATCCGCCCTCGACAAGGATGAGATTCGCCGCACGAGCGCCGATATCGATGACAAGAAATACTCCGGGATCGTTCCCGACCATGGCACGAGCAATCGAGAACGTCTCGAGTTCGAGCAGCCTGAGCCCGTATCCCGCCTCACGGACATACCCCTCGTACTGCCATACTTCCTTGTTGAGCGCCGCGACGAGGAGCACCTCGGTCTTCTTCTGCATTCCGCTGCCGTCCGGAAGCGGGACATCCTTCGTTCCGAGCACCTCCCAGGACAGGGCGACATCTTCGAGCGGGGACGGGATATACTTATGCGCTTCGAATCGGACCGATTCCTCGAGTTCGTCCTCACTCATTTCCGGAAAATCGATGAGCGAAATGAGACCGAGAAAGGACGGCATGGAAACGTGCGCCTCATCCGTTCCGGGATGCATACGCTCGAGCAGCGCACGGAACCGGAGGATCATATCCTCCTTGAATGATCGGATCGGAATGTTCGCGCCGCCATCAGGCGAAAGGAGTGTCGCTTCGCCATAGTTCACGAGCTCGGGCTTTCCGGCGCGAAGTTCAAGCTCAACCGCCTTGATGGAGGCGGTACCGAAATCGACACCCAGGAAACGGTTCTTCGAAAAAAGCGACATACGATTTTATGTTTCTTTGGAGAGGAGGCGCTCCATCATGAGATATCGTACCATGAAATCATTCACTCCGCCAGGTTGGCAAATACCGCAGATGTGCCATACTTCCGACAGTAATCCGGAGTCCGTCCTTACCCGATCCAATACGCCTATGATACCCCCCCATCTTTCCGAGCGGCTCTCCTCACACGCACAAAAAACGCTCCGCGAAGCCGAAACGATCGCACGGAACGATGGATCGCCGTCCATCGAGCCGAAGCATCTTCTTCTCGCCCTCTTTCTCGAGGACGGCGGTCTCGGTAGCCTCTTCCTCACGAACGCCGGATTGAAACGGGAAATCGTCGACCGGTTCCTTACCTCCTCGGGACAGGAAATCGTCACATCGGAAGCCGGGAAACCCCGCTCCTCGCGCATGAAACGCCTCCCCCTTTCCCCGCACATGAAAACCATCCTCTCCCGGGCGTACTTCACGGCGAGCCAGTTCCAGTCGCCGTATGTGGGAACCGAACACCTGACCTATTCCCTCTTCGAGAATCCCGATCCGGAAGTGACGAATATCCTCGATACGGCCGGCATCGAGGAAGACCGCGTCCTCGACAACCTCGAGGCGCACCTCGGGCTGGAGAATTTCCCGAATTTCGGGAAAATGCTCGATCTCCCCGACATCGCCATCGCCAAGAAGAAAACGGGGACCGTCAATGACACCCCATTCCTTTCGCAATACACGACCGACCTCGGAGAAGAGGCGATTCTGCGCGGCGACGAATTCTTCGGACGCGAGCAGGAGACCGATCGCATCGTCCGCATCCTCGGACGAAAAAACAAGAATAATCCCCTGCTCATCGGCGAGCCGGGCGTCGGAAAGACCGCTCTCGTCGCCGCGCTCGGCAAACGCATCGCCTCGGAAGACGCGCCGGATTTCCTCGCGGGGAAACGAATCCTCTCACTCGACCTCGCTCTCGTCGTCGCCGGAACGAGCTTCCGCGGAGAATTCGAATCCCGGCTCAAGGAAATCG
>CAYRYX010000049.1:0-7727 GCA_964428755.1 uncultured Bdellovibrionales bacterium
TTCGTTTCCGGAACGTTTTCAAGAATGGACCGCTTCCCGAGCGAACCGAAATCCTCCTCATTATCCTCACGATAATCATTCTCTTTTCCGGGAACCCCCGCATCGGACACGATACTCGTATCAAGACTCTCGAGTTCCTTGAAAAAATCCAACGTCTGCGACAAGTCGGTCCGGTACCGCTCGACTTCCTCATCGGAAAGTCCGATGCGTGCGAGCAAGGCTATATGTTTCACTTCTTCCTCTGTAAGCATAGCCTTACAAAAATTCAAAAATCAAAATCTCAAGTTCCAAACAAACCTTAAATCACAATTTTCAAAATCTGAAACGTTTCATATTTTAGAATTTGAAAATTTGAATTTATTTGGAGCTTATAATTTCCGATTTGATGATTCTTTATCCTCAAGCTATCATTTCCAAAAAATCACCTTCGCTCAAGATTTTCACGCCGAGCGCTTTCGCCTTCGCGAGCTTAGTTCCGGCGTCGGTACCTGCCACAACAAAATCCGTACCGGCGGAAACCGACGAGGACACATGCCCCCCCTTCTTCCGTATCATATCTTTTGCTTCGTCGCGTGTAAAGCGCGTAAGTGTTCCAGTCAATACGAATGTCTTCTCGGAAAGCATGCCGACTCCCTGGGTCACATTCTCTTCAAAAACGACCTCCACTTCTGCCTCGCGCATCTTCCCGAGCATCGTTAGATGTTTTTCATCACCAAACCAGTCTCTAAGGCTCTTCGCAGACTTCTCCCCGAGTCCGTCGATCGTCATCCATTCTTCTTCCGTCACCTTCGGGAATTTTTCGATTATCATATCCAATCCCTCGTCCCCGGAATTTGAAATTTGAAATTTGAAATTTGAAATTCCGCTCATCGCGCCCTGCGTGATGATGCGGGACGTTTCCTCCCCGATATGCCGGATCCCGAGCGCGAAGAGAAACTTCGGAAGCGGAACGCGCTTCGCTGTTATGACCGACTCGACGATATTCGCCGCCTTTTTTTCCGCGAACCGCTCAAGCGGCACGAGGTCGCCCTCCGTCAGTTCGAAGATATCGGCGATATCGGAAACGAGCCCTTCTTCCATGAGCTGTTCAACAATTCTCTCACCGAGACCCTCGATATCGAACCCCTTCCGTCCGACCGCATGAATGATCTTCTCCCGCTCCACGGCGAAACACGACGGATTCATGCAATATAGAGCAACACTTTCCTTTGATTCATTCTTTTTTTTCTGTTGACTGTTAGCAGTTGACTGTTTTCTGACGTTGCCGCCACAAACGGGGCACACCTCCGGCATCCGGAATGCACGCTCCTCCCCCGTCCGAAGGTTCAAGACGACGCTCACCACCTCCGGGATGACGTCACCCGCCTTGCGAATGACGACCGTGTCGCCGAGGCGGATCCCGAGCCGGTCGATCTCGTCCTGATTATGCAAGGTCGCGCGCGAAACGACCGATCCGGCGATACGCACCGGTCGCAGATGCGCGACCGGCGTCAGCACGCCGGTCCGACCGACCTGTACGGAAATCGCTTCGACCAGAGTCGTCGCCTCTTCCGCCGGAAACTTGTACGCGACACCGAACCGCGGAGATTTGGCGGTATAACCGAGCGCCTCCTGCTGCGACACGTCGTCCACCTTGATAACGATGCCATCGAGCGCATACGGCAGATCATGCCGTCTTGTCCCCCATTCCTTATAATACGCCTCCACTTCCGCAATCGTCCTGCACAGCCGATATTCCGGATTCACCTGGAACCCGAGTCTCTTCAGAAATTCCAACTCCTCGATCTGTGTCTCCGGTACAGCTTCGTTTTTCGTCGACTGTTGGCTGTTGGCTGTTGGCTGATCTATGTCGTACACAAACGACTCCAGTCGTCGTGATGCCGTCACCTTTGAATCGAGCTGCCGGATGGAGCCGGCCGCCGCGTTGCGCACGTTCGCGAAGAGGGACTCCCCTGCGGCTTCGCGCTCATGGTTGATCCGCATAAGCTCCGAAGACGGAAGCCACACTTCCCCGACCGCGATAAGGTCGACCGCTTGGGAGAGCCTGAGCGGAATACTGCGAATAGTACGGATATTGCCCGTCACATCCTCACCGACCTCACCGTCGCCACGCGTCGCCGCGCGGACAAGCTCGCCCTCTTCATACGTCAGTACGACCTTGAGCCCGTCGATTTTGAGTTCGCACACGTACTCGATTCGCGATTCGTCGTTTTCGGAATCAAAAGTTCTTTTTTCGAGGAGCCGCTCCGTTCGCCGGCTCCATTCCTCAAGCTCCGCAAAGTCGAATACATCGTCAAACGACCACTGTCGCGTCACATGCCGGACTTTTTCGAATTTTTCGAGCGGCTCCCCACCGACACGCAGGGTCGGGCTCGTCTTGGAGAAAAATTCCGGATATTCCGTCTCAAGCGCAAGCAGCTCATGAAACAGCGAATCATACGCCTCGTCGGAAATCTCCGGGGCGTCCTCAGTATGGTACAGCTCCCGATGACGGTCGATTTCCGCACGGAGCTTTTCTATGCGGTTTTTCGCTTCGTTCTTGTTCATAGTCTTTCTTCAAGGATACCAAAGCCGACCATGAAAGGCAAAAGAAAAGCGGGGGTGTCCATTCGAACACTCCCGCCAAAACATTACATTGCCGTCCTACTGGCGACGAATCACTGGACGAGCGGTCGGCTTCCACTTCACTTCCGTAGACAATTCCCGCCGACGGAATCTCATAACCGTAAGGCTGAAAAGACCGAGCCCGAGGAGCGCGATCGTCGACGGCTCAGGGATTGGCGAAGTTGTTCCGCCGCCACCAGTTCCGCCACCGTTTCCACTGCCACCACCGGCATTACCGCCACCACCCTGAAGTTCAGGAGGGATATCCGCATACACCAAACGGACATTGTCGATGGCAAGCCTGGGGCCATTGAACGAGTCATCGGCATTTCTCGCCCAGAGGTCCAGGGTGACATCCCCGACAGGCAGATTGCGAACCAATTCCTGCCATCGAGTGTTATCGTAACCGACACCAAGCGTTGTCGTGATTGCGTCCGCAAAAATGAACTCGACCCCATTGATTCGGAAGCCGACGGTGTCGTTGTGAACCTCGGTCACACCATTACAGCATGAAGGAAGTTCCCCGTCGATGAATGCTCCAAGCCAGGAAAGGTTCAGCATCGCGCCGGGATAGGACACGAAGCTGGTTCGGAGTGTTATCGTCGAATTTCCTCCACTCAACACAGCCATCCGCTCGCCTCCAGGAGAATGATAGAAAACTTCCAAACCTCCCGACTGATAGACCTGAATTTCCTGATAAATGCCAGGGCTCACGTCACCAGGGGAAACCCCGATGATCGTCCATACCGGTGCAAGCAACCCGGATTCAAAATCGTCAATTGTCTGGACAAACGGCGTCGCAGACGCAGACAGAGAAAAAAACACGGTAGCCAAAGCGCTCAAAGCGACTTCCAGAACTTTCTTCATGGCAACATCCTCCTTTGAGGAAAAGACTTCGGATTTCAAAAAAACACAGGGAATAGGCTTTTGCCAATTTCCTGACCATCGAAAGACTATCACGGAACGACGCGCACGTCAATACCCGACATAGGTATAATCCCGAAGCGACGCAGTCGCCTGAATCTGAGATTTCAGCGCGGCACCCGAGCTTTCCTGGACAGAAAGATTGACTGTCACACGCCCAATCTTTTTCGGCGTGGATGCCGGATCCGAATTCACGACCTGAAAGTGGCCTTGGATGTATCCAGTTGTCACATTCGCATAAGGGAGACTCGTGAATCCCGCCGCAGTACAATTCGCGAATATATCGCCATACCATCTGGCTTGCAACACCCCGGCAATGGTGATCCTGTATTGGAAGCATCGCCCTGAAGAGTAATCATAAAATACGATTGATGTCTTCAACCCATCGGTTGTATCTTTCATTGTACTCGTCCGGAGGAGTTTCTCAAGCGTGTTCATCGCATACTGGGCGGTCTCGAGATTACGTTGGAGTTCCCGTGAGGAACCATAGGTTGAAAACCCGGATGCGAACGTACCAGCGACCGCCGTCGACATGATCACGAGTATCCCGATCGCGATGATCATCTCAAGCAAGGTAAACCCCTTCATTGTTTTCCGCTTCTGGTTTCCCATATTTTTTTCCGTATTCATTCTCTTCCGATTCCCTTGTCCCGTGTCACCTGCCGTGCTGAAATCATTTCCATGGCCGGAGCATCGCCTCCGAATATACACAGCTATTCGCGGTCGTGCAGGTCGATTCATAATTCGCCAGAGTCGGGACAGTTGACGACCAATACACGGCACTCACGACCTTAGCCTCATCATTCGGAGCTCCCAAATAGGATATGATCATTTTTCTTTTGAATTTTCCAGGAGTATTGGCATGCACATAAAACCCGGAGCCGTCGATCGTCAGATCATGCGGATTGACACCGAGACTACTACAAGCAAGCTTTACGGATGGCGTGGCGAGAACCGCGTCATCGTAATCGATCCGACACGTCCGGTTTCCAGACGAAAAAGCGACGAACGCATCGTTTGAAGCGAGCACGCCGTTATCCTTCACGTTCTGAACAAGCTCCACACCTTCCTGGGCGAGGCCAGCGGCAATGACGGTATCCTGACTGTCCCGCGACGTATTGAAAGCGCTGTTCATTGCGCCGAGTATCGGCAGAAGCCCAGCGGTCAAGACCACGATGGAAAGCATCACTTCGCCGAGCGAAAACCCTTTCAATGTTTTTTGTTTTTGGTGCAACATACTGTTTTTGATAACCACCCGTACCCGCCTCTGTCATCCCGGGCTTGACCCGGGATCTAGGATTTTGACTCCTCTCCAATGTTTCTGGATCCCGGCTCGGAGGCCGGGATGACATCATACGCAGTTCACACCGATTGGCTTCTCCTCTATCCGTCCGAGCGGATACACGCATACGTGTGCGGTCGAGCCGTTCTTCGCGAACGAAAAATCGACATGCGTCACCCCGGAAGTCCCTATCTCTGTCCCGGCCGAATTCCTCGGCTCACCGCGGGGAACGTCGAACCATACCCCGGTACCCGAAGAAAATTGGACACTATTCGGAAGGGTGTACGAAACCGACCCAGCGACTGTCCCACAGCCGGTCGAATCCGTCTGCTGCAGCGTGTACGATCCGGATAACGCCACTGCGGTGATGCGGAATTGGCACGGCAACCCGCCGGTAATGCTTCTTCCGGTGAGTGCATAATTCTGCGCCTCGCGAATCGCCGCGGCGAGTTCCCGAGCGGCGCCTTCGACTTCCTGTTTCGTTTTCGTGCCGCTCAAAGAGACGATGGTTATCGCCGCCATGATCGAAAGAATCGCCATCGAAACCACGAGCTCGATGAGCGTAAATCCTGATAATCGCTTTTTTGTTTTTTCAGCCATGTATTCGGTTTATAGCTCCCCCCCTCCGTCATTCCCGCGCAGGCGCAAATCCAGACTTCGCAAACTCATTGTCCTGGATCCCGTATCAAGTACGGGATGACGGCCGAAATCACATTCCGAAGAAGAAGTATTTCCCTTCTATCATTCTACCAAAGAACAGCATGAAAAGCACGGAGGCAGCGAGAAACGGGCCGAAGGGAATCCGGCTCTGCATCCCCTTCCGCTTCATCGCGATGAGTACGATGCCGACGATCGCCCCCGACCCGAACGCGATCGTAAGCGCGGGCAGGAGCAACTTCCAGCCGACGACAAGACCGAGGAGCAACGCGAGCCACGCGTCCCCCTCCCCCATCCACGTCTCTTTCGAGAAAAAGACGAGCGCGTAAAAAAGCAAGAATGCGATCGCTCCGCCAGCCAATCCCTCGAAAAGCCGCGAATCAAGAAACGCCTCGCGCGGCAACGCGAGCCACCACAGGAAAAAAAGCGAGAATATCGTCCAGAGTATCCCGAATCCGAGCGCGGAAACGGGAATTTCCATGTGGCGGAGGTCGTAGACGAATATGACGACAAGCGCTCCTATCAACCCAAGCGCGAACGTGGTCTCAAGTGCTCCTTCGACGCTCCCGGACACATAGAACTTCAATCCCGCAAAAGCGAAAAGGAGCGCAGTCGCCAGCTCGACCGCCGGATACTGGAGGGAAATCTTCGCGTCACATTTCCGGCACTTTCCCCGGAGAAAAATGTAGGAGAGAAGCGGGATATTGTCATACCACGCGATCAGTCCCTTGCACGCGTTGCATCGCGACCGCCCCGAAACCATCGTCTCCCCCGTCCCGAACCGGAACAGGACGACGTTGAGAAAACTCCCGACCAGGAGCCCGAAGATGAAGAGGAGAAATACCATGTATTCATTCTATCACGAAAATGTAAAAAGTCTTGGTTTTTTTCCGTCTTCAAAAAACTACAATGGAAGGAAAACAAAAAAACGGACACGCTATCCGTTTTTTTGTCGGAAAAAATTTCCTACACACACCAATCACTAGCAACCGGCTGGGAAAGTGGCTCCAGCCTGAGTAATCGTCGCAGCAGTATCACAGGTCGTTCCAGGAGCAGTGGCATCAACCGGATCAATGGTGACTGTAAATTGACCATTGGAACAGTTCGATGTTATAGCAGGAGTCGCACCGAAGAGACGTGTAGCGACCGGCCAAAGCGATCCAATAGCTGACGTACACATATCAGCACTAGCCGTATAGGCAGTCAATGTGGAATTATCGCAACAGATGACACCGGCCGCAACCATGCTGCTTATGGTCGACTTATAGCTCGCAATGGAAGCCTTATCGCGCGCGCCGCTCAGGCTCACCAGCACGATCGAAGCAAGGATGCCGATGATCGCGATAACAATGAGGAGCTCAATGAGGGTAAATCCTTTTTTCATGTTTTTCATATTATTTCTTCACCTCCTTTCTTAATCTCTGGTTTACACTTCTAGCATCCGTTCGCAAAGGTCACCCCATTCTGGGTAAGCGTACTGTCAACCTGACAGGAAGCGGAAGTAGTAGCATCTCCGACCACCGTAACACTGAAATTCCCATCAGCACCACACGCCGTCGCGGCGGACGTATATGAAGCCTTGCTACCAACAGGAAAGACGTTGTCAGTCTCTATGTCTCCGGCACCGGGATTGTCGTTGCAGTACGAGACAATCGATGCAACCATTGAACTTGTTACTGACTTGAATGAGGCATCATTTGCCTTATTCCTCGCTCCGCTCAAGCTCACCAGCACGATCGAGGCAAGAATGCCGATGATCGCGATAACAATGAGAAGTTCGATAAGAGTAAATCCTTTTTTCATGTTTTTTGTCATATCGCACCTCCTTTCCTGTTATGTTTTTATTTCTTGTTCCGACGTCTCCAGTATATCTCTTTTCCGAATTTCGGACAATCGGATTCCGGTCAAGGGGTGGTTTTCCCGCTACGCGAAATTCCCGACGACGTTGTATATCGGGAGCAGGATTCCGACGACGAGGATACCGACACCGATACCGAGGATCACGATGAGCGCCGGCTCGAGAAGCGAGGTAAGATTCCTGGTCATGCCGTCCACCTCCTGGGAATAGAAGGCGGCGGTGCTCTTCAGGATGTTCGAAAGCGTTCCCGACTCCTCGCCGATCCGGACCATCTGCGACACGAGGTGCGGAATCTCCTTGGACTGCGAAAACACCGTACTCATGTTCCCGCCGGTTTTCACCTCTTCCGCCGCCTCGAGCACGACACGTCTGAAAGACTCGTTCCCGATGATGGTCGAGACG
>CAYRYX010000050.1:0-7705 GCA_964428755.1 uncultured Bdellovibrionales bacterium
GAGTGGAATATGGGGAGGCTTTTTTCGGAAATCGAGATGCCGCTCATTCCGATTCTCGGGGAAATGGAAGAGAACGGTATCCGGCTCGACGTGGCGATGTTCAAAAAACTCTCCGATGAGCTCGGCGCGGAAATACGGACGATCGAGAAAAGGATATACGACCTCGCGGGACGGGAATTCAACGTGAACTCGCCGAAGCAGCTCGCGGAGATCCTCTTCACGGACCTGCATATCCCGACCGCAGGAATCAAGAAGACGAAGACCGGTATCTCGACCGCTTCGCCCGAGCTCGCGAAACTGAAAGAGTACCCGATCGTGTCCCTGGTCGAAGAGGAGCGCGAACTCTTCAAGCTGAAGACAACCTATCTTGATGCATTTCCCACCCTGGTCGATTCCCACTCCCGACTCCACACGACGTACCAACAGGCGGTGGCGGCGACGGGGCGGCTCTCATCGACCGAACCGAACCTGCAAAATATTCCCGCGCGGGAGAAATGGAGCGAGGCTATTCGGAGTGCCTTCGAAGCGGAGGAGGGGAATCTCCTGGTCGGTGTCGACTATTCGCAGATCGAACTCCGGGTCATGGCGCATGTGTCGGGGGATGCGAGTCTCATGTCCGCGTTCGAACGGGGAATCGACGTGCACCGCGCGACCGCATCGGCGGTTTACGATGTGAAACCGGAAGAGGTGACGCCCGACCAGCGGCGCGAGGCGAAGGTGTTCAACTTCGGACTGATGTACGGGATGAGCGCGTACGGGCTTTCGCAGTCCCTGGGTATCGATCAGAAAAAGGCGGCGGATTTCATCGCGATGTACTTCGAGAAATTTCCCGGAGTCGCGAAGTACATGGAGAGCATGAAAGTGTTTGCCAAGGAAAATGGGTACGTCGAAACCGAGCTTGGGAGACGGAGGCTCGTCCCGGAGATACAGAGCGGCAATCCGCAACTCGCGAAGGCGGGGGAGCGGATGGCGATCAATATGCCGATCCAGGGTCTGGCGGCGGATATCATGAAGCTCGCGATGCTCCGTGCGGAACAACTCGTTTCGCGGTATGATGGGCGGGCGAGGATGCTCCTCCAGGTGCACGACGAGCTCATTTTCGAAGTCGAAGAGGGGATCGCGGAAACGTTCGCGGCGGAGGTGAAAAAAGAGATGGAGGCGGCGTATAGTCTCCGCGTGTCGCTTATCGCCGAGACGGCGATCGGGAAGAACTGGGGGGAGATCTAGAAAACTGAAAATGTAGATCTCAAAATGGAAAATTTCGGATGGCGCGTGAAATGAAAAACTCCCGGGAGGGAGTTTTTATGATGTGAATTCACGGATATTCCTGACCCGAATCTTTTTCGGTTCGCCATCAGTCGGTTGATCCGGGCAGTCCGGGCAGCCGTTCGTTTCCAGGTAATCGCCGCCGCCGAGGCTGTTTCCGGAAAATCCGTTTTCATCAAGGAAGGCCTCGTTTACCTCCGCGATCGTTCCGCACTTCACACAGAACTCCCTCGCGACCGATTCCTCGGATTCGAGTGGTGAGAGGATGATCTCGATGTCTGGGCGATCCTTCGGAGAGGGTTTCCGTTCGATCGTCCGCCCGAGAAGCATGTCAGGAAATTCTTTCATAAGGTGGTTCGTTCTTCTTTTTCGGGGATAAACGTTTTCTCAGTGGGTCTTCCGGTAAGCCGATTGAAAATGAGTGATGACGCGGCTTTTGCGACTCGTCCGATAATATCGTCGAACTTTCCGGCGGAGATATCCTGCGCGAATGTCTCGACGTCGACTTGTCCGACGCTGAAAAGTATGTCGGCTTTCCACGAATCTTTCCCCGGCTTCATGGTGATATCGAGCGTGATACGGATCGGGTCTTTTCCGGTGACTTCGAATTCAAGGAATGCATCGACTCCGTGATATCGGTCAAGCGGCGATCCGACGGAGGTATAGAATTTGAGGTTCTTATGAAGCTCTTTCGGAAGTCGCGGCATGGCGCCGAGTATGGCTTCGCGAAGCTTTTTTGCGAAGACGGGACTTGGTATGATGGGATCTTCCCATGGCTGATGTTCCTTCGCAAGCTTGATCGATGCCGCGTAGGGGATATATCTTCCGTCAAGACGTTCACTTTGTGGGAGATCCACTGAGCCCATCACGCGTTCCGCGGATTTCCCAGCACCTTCGCGAAGTCCGTTGTCTTGCCAACTGGAATTTTCGTATCGCATAAATTCGTTCATCTTTATCGAAGATACCATATTAGGAACCGGGATGTCCAAAAAAAACGCCACGATTCCGATTGACGGGATCGTGGCGGTGATGGCGTCCCATTTCCGACCGTTATTGTGCGACGGTTTCCTTTGTCTGTTCGGTGGCGAGGGAGAATCGCTCGATTTCCTGGATGAGCTCGAGCCCGGCGATCTGGAAGAATCCGATCGCTGATCCGGCCGCTGTTTCGTCACCCGCATCCTCGAGCTCCCCGAGCGCATCGGCTGCCGCATCCTCGAGTCTTTTGGGGAATGTCAGGAGCCTTTCGAAGAGCTCTCTTTTTGTCGAAGTTGCTACTTTGTTCGAGTGGTCATGATAGACAAGCGTCGTGTCCAACTTGAACTTCTCGAGCGCGAGGTATGCGTTTTCCGTGGCGATCGAGATATCGGAGCGGAACCGTTCGAGGATGGGTTCGAACCGGTCGAAATCGATGACGGAGACTTCTTCAGGTCTCCGGTCTCCGCTCAGTTGAGCGGTGATAAGCGTGAGTACGTCGGTTGTCATGGCTGCCTCCATTTCGCGAATGAGCTGGTTGGTAAGGAATCCTTTCGTTGTATTCCTCTTCCGAAGACATGTCAATAAAAAACCCGGCCATTTGGTCGGGCGTTCGATTCAGGAAGAAGAGATGTCAGCGGGTGACACAGGGGCGGGAGCGGATATTCCGGGGTTGACGGTGACTTTCGCAGAGGTTCTTGAGGAGGCGCTTGAACTCCCGGAGGATGTCCTCGATGGTTTCCTTGGCCCGCTTGGAGAAGCTGGTGACCAGTTTCTCGGCATGCGCAAGGAGCTGATGCCATTGCGTCCGGTCATGTCGTGTGGCTTTTTCGGCCACTTTGATCTTCTCGACGGCGGACTTGAGTTTCGTTTCGATGTCCTGGAACACAGGATGGTCGCACGTGATTGCAGCGGACGTCATTGCCTTTCCTTTCCTCGTTCGTTAATGGAAGGTACTGCGCACTACGGAGTCAAATAAACAACATGAGAGGGTTCCTGTCAAGCGCGCCGTGTGATACAATGAACCCCGTAAAACGTTCCGAAAAAAATATGCAAGGAAGACAAAAGGTCGTCATCGCCCTGGCCGCGATGGCCATCGCCGGACTCGTGGTCTATTTCTCGTACGGTCGCGATGCGATCCGTCGCGCGCAGGTGGAGCGTCTCACTATCGAAAACGACTCCGTTCCGGTAAAGATATCGTCCGGTCCGGTGAACTCGGGTCCGGTCAGCTCGTTTTCCGGTGTCGCGTGCGAGCACTGGAACCGGCGCCCGGTCGCGGTCATGCAACCGGCGGATTTTTCCGCCCGCCCGGCGGCGGGTTTTTCAAAGGCCGACATGGTGTTCGAGATGCCGGTCATAACGGCGACGATCAATCGGCTCATGGCGGTGTATCAGTGTGCGCTTCCGACGGAGGCGGGAGCAGTCCGTTCGTCGCGGCATGATTTCCTCCATCTGGCGAAGAGCATCGGAGCCATCTATGTCCATTGGGGCGGATCGCACTTCGCACTCGATCGGATAAAGGAGGGAATCCTCGACAATATAGACTGCACGGGGGCCGCGGGAAATTCGGCGGGCGGGGATGTCTGTTATCGCGCGGAACAGAAAGCTGGTATGAAATTTGAGGATACGAGCCGGGTGAACGTCGAAAAGGCGTTCGATCGCGCGAAGGAGCTCGGATACGGCCTCGAGGACTCGTTCTCCGGGTATCCGCATCGGGCGGAAACGGATGTCGCGGATCGCCCGTCGTCCGGACACATCCGCATCGGGTATCCGGGGAAAGGGGAGGTTGAATATCTGTACGACCGGGAGTCGAATGCCTGGAAACGGACCTGGGGGAATGTTCCGGACACCGATCGTAACGATGGGTCGCGGATCGCCCCGAAAAACGTCGTGGCGCTTTTCGTGGAATCCGAACAGATCGAGGGACAGTATAACAATCTCAACTTCGGCGATCCGTGGTACGACCAGGCCGTTTCCGGAGACGCATTCTACTTCATCGAAGGGAAGCAGATGAAGGGGTCCTGGAAGAAGGACAAGTCGGATCTCGGCAGCAAACTGCTTCTGCTCGATCAGGGCGGATCGGAGGTGGCGTTCGTTCCGGGGCAGATCTGGGTGAATATCGTCGAGCCGGGAACGGCGTTCGAATGGACGCCGATGAACTGAGGTATGTGAACGGCGATTCGAAGAAAGGCGGCGGAAGCCGCCTTTTTCGTGTATACTGGGGGTATTCTCATCGGATACCTATGATCGCACTTCTCTACGGAAAAGACCGGTTCCGCATCATGCGCCGCCGCGCGGAACTGAAAGACGCCTTCCGCTCCGAGTATCAAGACGGCGAGATCGTCGCATTCGACACGGTCTCCGGCGCGGGTTCGTTCCCGAGGTTTCTTTCCGAATCCGCCGCCACCGATCTATTCGGATCACGTCGGTTTCTCGATGTGGAAAATACCTTCTCCGCCCCCGATGATTTTTCGGAGAAGATCACGGGAGCGGTTTCGGATACGGATCTTTCTTCGGTGGACGGAATCTTTTCATTTGTCGGAATACCGAAGGCAAAGGACCCGCTTTTCGCGCTGCTCAAAAAGAAGGCGGATATCGTCGAGGAATGGAAACCGCTTGCGCCTGCTGAGGCGGGTGCGTTCATCGTAGCGGAGGCGAAATCCGTTTCGGCGGACGTGTCTTTCCCGAGGCCGGTGCTCGAACGGATGGTCGCGCTCTTCGGAACCGACTCCGCGAAACTTTCGAGCCTGGCACGGACACTTGCCACCTACAAGGAATCGGGGGAAATATCGTCCGCGGACTTCGATCTTTTCGTATCGGAAGTCCCGAAGGAACTCGTGTTCGCGGCGCTCGATGCGCTCGTTTCGGGAAACCGCGGGAGAGCGGTCACGATGCTGCTCGAGGAGACGCGCGGAGACAGTGGTGGTGTGCCGAAGCTCTTCGGGCTTCTCGCTTGGCAGCTCCGTGAGCTCATCAAGGTCCGCGGGGAATATGACAAGGGGAATATGCGTCCGGACGGGATCGCCGCCACGTGCGGCATGAAGCCGTTCGTCGCGGGAAAACTCCTCTCTCGGATTTCCGGATTCCCGCTCGCGCGGCTCCGGAACGGATTCAACCTTCTCTCGTCGCTTGACGAGGATATGAAACTCGGGCGGAAGGATCCGGAACTTGCATTGACCCTGTTCGTGGAAAAGTTTTGAGTATTTCCTCCCCTCCTGCCAAGGAGGGGATTGAGGGGAGGTTAAAAAGATATGTACCAAATATTCAATAAGAAAGAAACGAGCGAGTTTCGGAAGAAACTTCGAAAAGAATCTACTCCTCAGGAGATTATCCTCTGGTCGCGTCTGCGAAGGAAGGCACTTGGATATAAGTTCCGACGTCAGCATGCTATCGGCGGGTATATCGTCGATTTTTTCTGTTCGGAAAAGAATCTTGTCATCGAAATAGATGGCTGGCAACACAAGGAAGCAGTGGAATATGACGAAGAGCGGACACGGTACCTGGAGAGCCTCGGATTGAAAGTATTACGCTTCTGGAATAACGAGATCAATGGCAATCTTGAAGGGGTGATTTTGAAAGTAGAGGAGTCTTTGAAGAATAACTCCTCCGCCTCGCAGGCTCAGCTCCTCCCCTTGGCAGGGGAGGAGGCAGAATGATCCGGAAAATGAAAAACCGCCGAGAAGGCGGTTCTTGCATGATACCCGATACGAAATACCGGATACTTACTTTTTTGCCGCAGCAGTCTTCTTTGCTGTTGCCGCCTTTTTCACGAGGGCGTTGAGGCGGGACTTCTTCCGGGCGGCGGTGTTCTTCTTGATGATGTTCTTCTCCGCGGCCTTGTCGAGCGACTTCTGGGCTTTCTTGTACTCCGCAGTCGCGGTTTCGATATCGCCCTTGGCGACCGCTTCGCGGGTCTTCTTGATCGCGCTCCGGAACACACCGGTCACGATCTTGTTCTTCACCGTCTTGCGGGCGGCGACCCGCATATACTTCTTCGCGTTCTCCTTGATCGGCATAATAGCTATATCAAAAATAAAAAATCAAAATGGAAACTTTCGGAACAAAAGGCGAAATGAGACCTCCTGTTTGTACCATGCCTTCCATATTTTGGCAAGCCACAGTCGTTCATGGGCGACGCGGCAGGCGCCCAAAGAAAAAAGACCCGGAGCTTCGGGTCTTTGAAACGGTTGTGGCTTATGGCATGATTTCGGAAAGGAGCGTGATAGCCTTTTCCCAATCCTTCTTGTCGAGGATGACTGGAATCTTTCCGGTCGAGTGGAGCGGCGCGAGCGTCGCCGCGAGCCGAGGCATGAATCCGACTTCGTGGTGGTCGGTGTCGGAACACACGACGACCGGAGCCTTGCGCTCGATGGCCATAAGGATCACGTCGATCCCGTTCGCCTGCACGCTCTTCCCTTGTCCGCCCGGGAACATGAGGTCGGTCAGGATGCCGACACTCGGAAATATCCCGTGGAATCCGCTTGACCCCTTATCGCCGAACAGTTTCTTGAATCCGGCGGTCACTTCGGTGAGATCCCGAGCGGTCATGATAGACACGATCCCGTCGCCGACCTTGTATGCCTTCCAATCTGGAAGACCGAGTTTTTCTTTGACCACCTCGAGCCCGAGATAGGCACCCGACTCATCCAAAGGGATACCGAAGTGATGCTTGACCGCGTGCTCTGCGGCGATGATTTCCTCGTCTTTGTCTTCTACGATCAGGATGACGATGTTGGTCATGATGCTCTCCAGCCCCGGATATCCCTCGGGAACGGGTTGCGGATGATCCGCGGTATTCGATTCAAAGAACATATCTCTATGAAACCTCAATCACAGGATTGAAATCTCAATTGAGAGGAGAAACGTGCCGTTACACAGTTCTCCAAAGAGTCGTTTTTTCAGGCGCGGCTCGGAACCCGTCTCATCTACGCGCGGAAGAGAATCGCGGAGGGATTTTCGTCACCTTCGGGACGGGACGTCATCTTCCTCCAATCCAGTCCGGACGATCTGAATGCCCGGAATCTTTGAAAGAAGTCTGATTACGTCCTTGCGCCGCTCGATCGCACGTTTCCGATCGCGTCTCACCAAGTAGAGAACGCGAAGGTGCACGAGCATAACTACGGCATATACGGCGATAATCCATTCCATGATGCTCTCCTTTGATGATGGGCAGGAGTCGAGAAAGAACGACATGCGGATTCTTCCCCTATTCCCACCAATCACCTCTTGAAAAGAACAACTCTCTATGAAATCTCAATCAGACGATTGAAATCTCAATGGAGAGGAGAAATATCGTATTTCTCCGGTCCGTTTCTTTATTTTCTTTTCAGGAGCGTTTGGACAAGGTGCCGCTCGGCACTGGCGAACCGGTTCGCTACCGCCAACAGGTGCTTTGCGGTCGCTGTTTCGGCAAACTTCGCGTCGGCGACATCGGCATCCGCATGGAAGTTTCCGGTCCAGAGCAGTG
>CAYRYX010000051.1:0-7577 GCA_964428755.1 uncultured Bdellovibrionales bacterium
CGATGCAGCGGCGTCGTTCACCATCACCATCTCGACGGCAAAGACGATGACGGCTATCAGCACCATAAACCCTTTATCCCCATTGCCCGAGCACGAAGCCGAAGAGGAGGAAACAGACGAGCTGATACCCGGACTGGAGAAGAAACATCGTGAGCCGGATCTTCCCCGGCTTCGCGTTCCACATCGACGACCCGGCGATCGTCGGCATCACGAACCCGAGCCACAGGAGCATCGCCGTCCCGATGCCGGAGGCCTCGCGTTCGGCGATGAACCACGAAAGGATCACGAGCTGGAGGATGACGAGCGCGAACTGGACGAGATAGAGCGGCCCCGCGGCCTTCTGCATCTTCTCCCGCGCCTCGAGATCCAGGTCCGTCATATCGACCACTCTCATCCACAATCCGCCGAAAAGCGGCCCGTACCAGATCGCCCCGATCGCCATCGCCGCGACCCCGAGCCCGACCACCGACAATACATTCACATCCATATGTTTTCGTTCGAACGATTACCCGTGATTATTTTAGCGCAAGGATTTCCTCGAGCTGGTCGAGCGCCATGGAATACCCCTCCTGCATACCCAGGGAGAGGATCTTCTCGAGGTCGTCCGCGCTCGGGAAGACGATGGTGGACACGAGCCTGGTCCCGTCGCCCTCGGCCAGGAATTCCGTCTTCCAATCCATGTTCGGCATATTCGCGTCGCGCTCCCCGTGCTCGTCGCAGAAATAATCATCCCCCGAAAAACTCTTCCCCGGCTCAATGTGCCGATAGTCGATGCGACAATAACTCCTCGTGCCGTCGGGCCCGAGCATGTAGTACCGCCAACTGCCGCCCTCGCGGAAATCCATCGACTGCGTCACCGCCTTCCACGGCTTCGGAGCCCACCACTCCCCGAGTGACTCGCCCGTCGTATGCGCCTCCCATACCTTCGCAGGAGGAGCATCGAACATCCGCTCCGCGACAAACGTCGCCCGCTCCGCGTCCTTCCGAAAAACCGCTTTTCCCATAGGGATGATGATAATGATAAGGACCCCCATTATACACCAAAACAAAAACCCGACCCCAAGGCCGGGAATTCGTTCAAAAAGATGTCTGACCTTTTCTGTTCAAGTAGCAGAAGCTTCTCCAAGCTTCTCCGAAATGCGTCTGGAAACATCGGCTGAATCGAAACTCCCGTGATTCTCGATACGAAGCAGCGGCATTTCCGCCTGTTGGAGAATGCACTCGACATCGTTGTCGCGATTTTTTCGAGAACCCTCGTCATGGGATTTGTCATCCAGCTCGATCGCGAGCACCGGCTTCAGAAATTCCTTGTCACACAGAACGAAGTCAACGGACTTCTCATCTATATGCCGGAACGCGCCCCGCCAATTCTGTCCATTCCTCACCTTATGATCGACGATTGTCGGAAGATGTACCTGCGCAAAGATGCGATATCTATCCCCCACAGCCAAATCCAAGGCATTGTAGAACTCATGCTCAGCACGGGTCATGAAAAATTCCTTGTGCTGATAGTGATACTCGCGCCGTGAAATCTTGTCAGGAGAATATCTCTTGGCAACAGCGATAAAAACAATGAACGCTACCAAGATGACAACAGCCAAAAAGATATTCATAGATTTATTTTTTATGAGTAGTTACGTAATTTTCAAAAAAGGCATCCGACCTTTCCCGCCCAACCACAGCTCACTCCCCGCTCACCTCACGCACCGCGGCGACATATCGGCAATAATCGCAGTCCTCGGCCGGCTGCGGGATGGTCGGGCTCGTCAGGCATGCTTTCGCGTCGGACAACGCCCCTTCTACCCAGCCATCATCGCCGACATACGGGATGACCTTCACATCGAACTCAAGCTTTCCATCGAACGCCTCCTTGTCCGCATCCCCGTTGCAGTACACGAAGTATCCGGTTCTGGAAACATCGAATCCGTTCTTCCGAAAAAGCCACTGATAGATTTCCATCTGTCGCTTGTACCCGATCTGCCAATCGGCATCGAGACTCACCTCACCACTCTTCGAGGTCGCCTTATAGTCGACAATCATCAGTTCACCTCCCGGGTTCACCCAGACATCGTCGACGCCACCGGTCAGGAGCAGGCCGGTCTCCTCGTGCAGATACTGGATTCCCCGCCTCAGGGAGTCACGCCACTCCTCCATCTTTTCGTGGCTATACGGAACCGCATCGATACCATACCGCTCCATCAGCGGGTGCGCGGTTCCGGCGGCGCGGTGGATATCGAATTCCTTTTTGAGCAGCGCGTCCACGGCGGAGTTCAGGCTGAAGGGAAACCCCGGAGGACGCCCTACTCCCAATCTCCTATCCAGATAGAAGCAACGGGGACAGTTCAAAAACAGGTCCAGCTTGGAGCGGCTGATCTTGAACGACTCGGACGATGCCGGATCAAAGATGTTCCGCGTCCGTCTCGGGTTGTAGTATTCGGACATAGTACGTATCAAAAAAATTCCTGATCGCTCTTCTGAGAATCCAGATATTCCTTTATGAGTCCGCGATCCTCGTTCACCTTCTCGCCCTTGAAATACAACTCGATGAAATCTATGAAAGCGATTTCCTGATTATCCATATTGTACGCGTACACGACACGAAACCGCGATTCGCCCTTCATCGAAGCGCACGCGAGACGCACTTTGAAAATCTGTATCCGACCACACTCGGAAACATGCAGCTTATTCCAATGCTTGCTCCCATTCCCCTCCGGAAGAGCCGCGAGCACCGTCTTCAGCTTCCCCAAATCATCACCGAGTGACCGCGCCTTTTTATTGCTCAGCCGCTTCAGTTCTTTCGAGAATCGCTGTGATTGCCGGAATTCCATATGAGTATCGGTATCGGCAATCAAAGAGCCTCATATTGCCGCACGGACAGCTTTTCCGGACGATAGAAGACATGTTCGTACTCCATGTTTTTCCCTTCTTCGGCCGCGATCCACGGGGTATCCTCGTGTGAAAGGGTGGAAAGCTCCTTCGCACTCCTGTCCGCGTACCGAACAAGCACACTGTCGACCATGGCGATTTCCTGTGCGGAAAGCCCGGAGAGATCCGCGTGCTGATGGGGCAAAAACTTTCGTTGTTCAAAAGTGAAATACCGACTCTTCACTTCTTCGAGCTCACCAGACTCTTTCATCCCATCGATCACCTTCACGAATTCCCGAGGCGTCGGTCCGTGATGATTCTTGATATAGGTAAGTCCCATCAACTGCTTCTCGTATTTCTCAAAGTAATCGAAGTCGATGAAATAGAGCAGCTTGTAGAGCACCGTCATCCCGACATTCGGTTTCCCCGCGGTTTTCTCGAGCACATAGAGGAGCACCTGCTTGAACTTCTCGATATTTTTCTGTGGGATACTGATGCGCAAATCATCGGGCGAATCGGTCCGATGCGCTTCGGCCACATCGAAAACCTCCCGGATCCGCTCCTCCTCGTCCCGGGACAGCTTACGCTCGCCCTTTTCCACCTTTACAAGGGTAGGCCGTGACATTCCGAGGCGCTCGGCAAGGTCGGATTGCGACATGCCCTGTTTTTCGCGCATCTCCCTGATATCCATATTCGTAGCCATAAAAAGCTCTTTTTACTGATTTCAGATTACCACCCCTTGTATCATTTTACAATCGAATTGTCAATAACTTCCATATTTAATGTAAAATATCGCATTGACACTTTACAAAGTAAAGAGGTGCAAACAAAAATCCTCGCGGTAAGCCACGAGGCACTCCCTAGCCCTGTCGTCTCAGACCCCCTCTTCTATTCACCGAAATCTTGCTGGTAACATAATCTCACGGCCGTGAGATTATGTTACTGGGTTGGTGGTGATTTTTGAGGGGCGTCGAGAAAAATATAATCCGTATTCCTTGGAAATATTTTGCCTCAGCTTTCTTCAAAAAAAAGGTACTTGACCCCTTTTCTGCTCAGCATGGACTCTTTTTCTTCTCATGCTTTTTGTGAGACAGCATTTGCATCCATCCGAACACAATATGTAGTATATAATACGTTTATGTAATAGAATATAATAGCTTATATAAGCGTAACTTTACAACCTCTTGTTTCCATGGTAGAGTAGGATTCGCGTGATAGAAAATTCCAGAGAGGCTCAACCCCATCGAAAGATTGGAAGCGCATAGATCTGGGAGACGATAAGCTAATAAACGCAGTCGGTACTGATTTCTTAGTGCGTCACCTTCCAGGAGCCTCTCTCGAGACTGGATTTAGGTGTCGCACTTTTTATTTTGGATGTTGACTTCCCTCTTCGGAATATCGAAAATGGAAGTCGGCATGCAACTGCCGAATGTTCGCCGAGAGCTGGTGCGACTAGGGGTTAGCGGGTTCCGGAACGTGAAATGCTGAAAACCGTAGAACACGCGGGGATAAAACAATGCTTCGTATCGGATGGGCTCATGTACTGCACATGGGTCGCACGGAAAACCGCGAATGGTCCGATGGCAATGTTCCCAAACAATGGAAAGTACATCAAGTTTCCGATAAAATGGAAACGCGGAAAAAAAGAAAAAGATCCGCCGGATCTTAATGCCCTGAAATCAGTTGTCGACATAATCCACCACAAAAACGAAAAGACCCCAAGCCTGCAAGCATAAAGGGTCTGATCGTTTAGTAATACGAATCCGCTAATCACTAGCGAGGCCAGCTTTCAGCGAACATATATTTCCTTCCGGTTTTTTAATACCTTCAGGAGACTGAAGTTGTGGGCGTGTGGCGGAACGGTAGACGCGATAGTCTAGAAAACTATTTCCTTCCCCGGAGTGCGAGTTCGAATCTCGCCATGCCCACTACTTCATTCTTCTGAAAATATCTTTTTGGGAACAAAAAATAGCAACGTGAAACATTAGCACATTACTACATCAATGTCAATACACTTTAAATTGTGCGTCCCTTTTGTTTTCATATCTCGCCAACTATCCAGAGTATACTATAAATATCCACTTTCACCAACATTCTGTTTTCAAATTCTTGTCAAACATGGCTAATTTGAGCCACTATAAAACGGATGAAATCCTTTCCAATCGTTATTCCTCGCTCATTTCTTTAAGCAGATTGTTGAAGTTTTTCGCGTAACCGCCTCCTTGAATTTTTTCCGAAAATTTCTTCCATTCCACTTGAAGTTCAGGAAAATTATTTGACGAGAGAATATATAACTCCAAAAATGTATCTTCGATTGATCCGGCGCTAAGTATCTGGTTATAACCATGCGAACCGTTTTCAAACACTTTTTCAAGTATCAGACAGATATCTTCTTCGTTAAAATAATTTACAAGCGGCTTTATAAGTAAGCTCGCGTTGTCTTCCGCTCCGCGGAAACTGCTTGAATGCAAAAAGTAGTCGATGGCTTTCCGTTTGATATTCTCAACCGCCTCTGGAGAAAACTCCTGTTCATTTATTCTCTGCACAATATAAATATACTGTAAGGTGTCTACGCCTTGCAGTTTGTCAAATATGCTATCGATATGCGACATGTCCATGTTCGAGAAATACCATGGCCTTTTCTTGTCGATATATGCAAGAATCGCTTTGAGATGTTTGTTGTGGTCCTCCTGAATGACCTTCAATACGCCGATAAGTTGTCGAAGCATATAGCGCAAATCATCCGCCTCAAATGCAATTGAGTTGAGGTGTGCGGCAGTGTTTCGTTTCTGCAACATTTGCTGTGCTTCGCGAAAGTGTTGCTGATCAACTCCTTTATAAACGTCTTTCAATTTCCCGATAATCGCATCCTCGCCCTGTTTATTCTCCTGAAGTTTGTTGAGTGAAAACAAATCACCGTCGAAATAATTGTCGGGTTTGTTTTTTATCAGTTCAAGAAAAACTTTATCTGTCTGAAATGGCGTTCCATTTTCTTTTTCAAGCTCGCGGATTTGCCAGATCTTCTCAAAAACAAACAACATGAAAATATTCCATGCATAGACGACTGCGGCGTCGTAGAGCTTATATTCCGCCGCCTTTCGCAGCTGGTATTCATATTGATATGTCTTGCCATTGCAGACAAACGAACACAGCTTGTCGATTTTTTCGGAGAGATCCTGATCCATGCCTACTCATGTTATATCTCATTTAGCACGGCTTCGATTTTCTTTTCCGCATCGACGCACATATCTATGCTATCCAAAGTTTGGCGATGGATTCTTTGGTTTTTTGGTCGTAGATGTCGATGAGTTTTTTGGAGGATTCGACGAGGGCACGCTCGGCTTCGATTTTTTCCACGATTTGCTTTTGAGTTTCGAGAGGCGGAATTGATATAACTGTCTCTTCAATCAATTTATTATAAAGTCTCTCTATTGTTCCTCCCTTAGTTGTAATCCAATCAATATCTTGAAATACCAAGTTAAGATAATTATTGTAGACTCTCTTTTCATCATTTTCTATCCAAACTATATTCGAATCCTGAAAATATGCTGGCTCACCATCAAAGACAACAATTCTTCCAATAGTCCCAGAGGTAGAAATTAATATTTCACCTTTCTTTGGATAAGAAAACCTTGCTTTGTAGTCATTAAAAATTTCTTGGCCAATAAAAGCATCGGGGGCTTTGCCAAAAGTACCGATTTTATAAAACGGAATATCACCTTCGGCGGCAGTCTGCTCTTTAAAAATTCTTTTACACATACAGATTTTTCCAATCTCCCCCAGCTTCACCGTCTCCCATTCCGGGTGGATGTCGATTTTTGGTTTCCAGTTTTTGGCAATCTGTTTGGCGCCGGCGATGATGCTCGCGTAACCGTCGAGCTCCGCCACGATCTGCTCTTGAATTTCGAGAGGCGGAAGAGGGATTTGGATTGACTGCAAATGTTTCTTTGAAACATTCTTGAGTCCTTGTCCCTGAAACCCTTTTTCAATCAGCTCCAAATTATTTAGGATGATTTGATAAATATATTTCAGAGAAACAGTTTTGTTGTCTAAATTCTTCAATATATAAGTATGGTCTGATGCCGAAAATCGACCATCAAGATAATGGATATTTGCTGATCCGCCGTCACCAATAACCAAAGCCTCCATATCATGATCCGCAAAGTCGCATCTCTTTTCGATTAGAGACGATACTATAAAAGGGATTTTTCCATTTTCTGATGCGAATGAGGCTGGTCTTTCTCCCTTGCCAAAAAATTCACAAATTTTACCTAACTCCACCATCGGCCATTTGGCGTTGGTGTAGTCAGTTGCCACGCGATAGCGATCACCGGAAAGATTATAATCACCCGTTTTGGCGATCTTCTCGCGCGAGACCCAGGTCGAAAGCGGGCTCTCAATCTTCTCACCCTTCCGCCATGCGCGGAGTATCCGCTCCGCCTCCGGCAGGTCGTTCTTGTCGATTGGTCGCCGTTGCGCGCCGAGGTCATAGCCATCATTCGTCACCTTCACAAAAAGGATCTCCGCCTTCTTCCGACCCATCTCCGCGTCGAAGAGAAGGACACTCGTCTTCACGCCCGCATACGGATTGAACACGCCAGACGGAAGCGAGACGACCGCGGAGAGCCCATCCTCAACGAGGTGCTTGCGGAGCTCCTTGTACGCCTTGCCGGACTGAAAGATGATACCTTCCGGCACGATGATGCCCGCGC
>CAYRYX010000052.1:0-7517 GCA_964428755.1 uncultured Bdellovibrionales bacterium
AGAAATAACCGAATCGGTTTCAGTTACCGCAAGTGGATAACAGCGCCAATCAAAAAAATCACAAGCCCGGGAAGGATATTTGAAACTGAATGTTCCGACTGACTTATATGTATTCTCATAGGTGTGCCAATCGGCGGTTCCTGGCATTTCATACGAGTGATAGATAGCATTCAGAATATCGTTATCAATTTCGCTTGAAAGGATGACTATCTTTCCATCACCGATATCTATATGCATCTCATACACATTGCCGATCATCCCATAAAAATTCCTCCGATGAAACAAGACTGAGTGACCATCCACCGCCTCTTCCCAGAATTCGTAATCACCGGAATGCGTATCAAGCTCCTCTTCAACCTTTTTTTCCAGCTCCTCTTCAACCAATGAGCTGCCATAATCCGCACGTATGAGATCCGGTATCATCGTTCGTTTCGTGTGTTCCAGATATTCTTCGAACGTAGCGAACGGGCTACTGATAGTATATTTCTGTATGAAATCGTAACAGGATCCACGCGTGCCATCTGCCTTGAAATCTGGGCAAATAGCAGGAATAACCGCTTTCTCGACAGACAGCGCTTAAGCCTCGAACCAAAAACGACCGTTCCCTCATCAGAAACATCCTGGTCGCCCTGCAATTGCACGATTGATGCTGAATTCCCATTCAGTGCCGGAACGCTCTGTCGATACATTCCAAGCCCAGCGATACCCGCGACCAATACAATCGCTCCGACCGCTATCCCGAACGGGACATTCCTGTTTTCCATACGCTTTATCTGTTTTTTATTTTCACGAGACAGTACTCATTCGAAATGCCTACAATCCGTAATCAAATTCCTTCAGATTATCCAATTCTCTCTTTCTGGTCGATAATTCACCCTTATGCTCCGTTTTCGGAAGTGTCCGCAGGAATAGCTCATCTGCGGCACGAAGCGCTTTTCTGCGCTTGTACATATTCCACAGTTTCACTCCTCCCCACGCGGCGGCAGCCGCCACAGGAACACCAAGCGTAAGTGCCAAAGGACTGATTCCGATTGCCGCCGTGACAGCAGCAGCTTCAACGCCGGATGCGGCGCCCCATGCGGATCCAAGTATCGGCAGGAGCGACGTTGTAGCACCCGCAAAACCGACACCTTTTTCAAACTTCTCCTGTCGCCACTTTTTTGATTTGATATTATTATATGCGTTCCTGATATCGAAATTTCCCCGTTCATCAACCATGTCCCGATACTCGCCGTTCTCTTTCGGTTTCCCAAGGAAATCTTTCAGTCCTTCGATCAGGGATTCCTTTGATTTCTCTCTCTTCTCCCCGGAGAAAAATGATTTCACCTTATCAAAAAGTCCCGGCTTCTCGGAGACGACTGTTTCCTGTATAACAGAATCCTTATTCCCCGCACGTTCCCAGCCCGATCTGACAGGATCTGCCACCGCGACAGGAGACTTCTCCTCCCGACGAGGTGTTTCAACCGACTTCGGAACTTGAACAGGCGCCGTTTCGTTCGCAAGAAACCTTTGTCCATCTTCCGCACGGAGCTTCTTGGTCAGATCATCCATTTCTTCCACCGACTTGGCACCTATTCTTTTCATATTCGGCATTCTCCCCGCTCCCTTGTTCGCATTATCGGTCGCCTTATCAACAAGCTGATTGATAAGGTACGCGTCTTCCAAGTCCCGCTCACCGACTTGAACTACGGTGTTTTCCGGTTTTGAATCAGTTTGAGCAGGTATTGCTTCCACTGATTCCGTTTCGGGAACAATATTTTCTCCAAGAATCTCCGCCCGGAGCCGGTCGACCTCCGCGGTATCAGCCGCTTCTTTTGCCGTTCGTTCCTGCGCCAGAGCATCGCGTTCCCGATCCATTTGAGTCGCCTCATCAAACGCCTGACCATGAAGATCGGCTTTCTGCATTTCGAGTGTCTTTTTTTCCTGGATGAGCGTACGCAAATCCTCGACGGATGCGTTTCCCTTGGCGGCGTCCTTCACGTCCTCTATCCCTTTCTCCGTGTCCTCGTACGCCTCCCGCGAATATGTCGGCTGTCCTTCGAATTTCATAGATTTCGATTTACGTTCTCAAAAAGCCCTCATTTGATATTGTTCATTTGGACTTTGACATTCTTATAATACCCCCCCCCGCACGGTTCGCGCAAATTTTTATAGAACAGCAAAACGGTACATCAACTCACGATCGTGAGTTGATGTGCCGTTTTCATGGGCACGACTCGCGCAATCCCTCATCTGTAGTTTCGCTTGAGCGAATAACCACCGTTTACAAGATCTAACGACCGCGTAGTTTTGTCAACGGTCTCATGGAAATAGATACTTGGCTTATTTCAGGTAATATTTCGTTTCAGAATACGATTGGCAGTCACCGACATTTGACTCTATATTATTTTTGTGCTATAATATAAAGTTCACAGTTTCGTGAATGTGTTTTTTACCAACCAGGAGATGACCATGGAAAATACGATGTCCCCCGAAGAATTCGCCAAGTTCCGTGAGGACTTGGGTCGGATGCTCAAGCCGACAATAAAACAGGAAATACCACCACAAGCGGCAACAAACTGGCTGACATATTTCCAAAATCTGCATGAAACCGGGAAATGCTATGTGACCGAGGATTTCCTCACCACAATCATCCCGGCATATGCGCACGAAGGCGGCTGCCCGGAGCTCTACGGATTCCAAGCGACATGCGACACGGAACTTCTCTCCCGACTCGAAAAAGACCGGTTCGAATGGTATTTCGACGAAGGAATGATCATGGATGAAATCCGCAGGCAAGGATTCGATCCGATCCTGCATCCGTGCCACATCGCATGGATGATCCAACAGCCAAGATTCAATTTCAACCACGATGGATTCTTCTATATGAAAGGGGCCGATGGAAAGATACGCTCCATCCTCATCAATCCAAATTTCGATGAGAACTCCGATCGGGAAGACGCGTTCTTCGAAGCACGGTGGGCGCGTGGCGACGAAAGCTTTTGCCCACACATCCAAAGCATGGGTCCGTTCGCCGCCGATGGTGACGGAGCAATTCTCGGTGATCCATTCGAGCTTGTAACAAGAGAGAACGCTCCGGCGTACACATTCTTCGCGACTCGCAAAGAATAATCGTGCTCCATGACAGAAGCCCCGCCCTGTACATACAGGCGCGGGGCTCTTTTTTTTGTGACTCCTGAAAAATCTTATGCCGCGGCGAATTTCGGTTTTGGCGGCGCGATGCCGTTTTTCTTCTCGACGACCGCGACACGGTCTTTCAGTTCGTGTATGTCCTCATAGAGCGAATCCGCCTGGCTTTCCGTTCGTCGATCGATACGGGAGACCTTCATATCCAACACATCGACTTTCCCTTCAATGGATTCGATACGACCTTCCATGGATCCCATCCTCCCCTCGATGGATCCCATCCGACCATCAAGAGCGTTGATATCGGTCTTTAGTTCCGTTCGGACGGATGTGATTTCTCCTTTCAGCTCCAAAAACCCGTCCTGCACCATGCGGGCGAGATTCTCGAATTCCTCTTTCGTTTCCTTGTCCATATATTTTTGATTCGTGATTTCTCCTATGATATCACTGGTAGATAATCCGGTCAAAATCGTGTAAAAACAGGGGTTCTTCGTTTCCCTCCAAAGGCGGACAGGCACTCAGAATGACATCACTAGCCGAGCTTCTTTCTCAATAATTCCAATACGAGCGGAGGGTTCGCTTTCCCCTTCGTAGCCGACATGACCTGACCCATGAGAAACTGGAGTGCGTTCTGTTTGCCGGATTTGAAGTCGGTAACGGACTGAATGTTCGCGGCAAGAACGGCATCGACGATCTTCTCGAGATCGCCCTCGTCGCTCACCTGCGCCAGATTGAGCCGCTCTACGACGTGGGACGGGTCGTTGTCACCGCCCTTGTACATCTCCTCGAGCACCGTCTGCGCCGCACTCGAATTGATCAACCCTTTCGCCGTGATCATGATGAATTCCGCGAAATTTTCCGGCGTGATCCGGATATGGGAGATGTTCTCCCCGGTCTTCGCGAAGTGTTTCCGGAGTTCGGTAATCATGTAGTTCGCGGCGAGTTTTTCCGCCTTTCCTTCGGGCATATCCGCCTCGTGCGCATCACCCTTCTCGCCAAGCTCGGACACGACCGCCTCGTAATACGCGGCGAATTCACGCTCCGCGGTAAGAAGCGCCGCATCGGATTCCGAAAGACCGAATGACTCCCGGAACCGTTTCATCTTGGCATCCGGCAGTTCCGGAAGCGTCCCGCGAAGCGCCTCGACATACTCCGGCGTGAACGAGAACGGCGGGATGTCCGGCTCCGGGAAATAGCGATAGTCATGCGCGGATTCCTTCTTGCGCTGGGAAACCGTCGCCTGTCGCCCCTCGTCCCACCCGCGGGTCTCCTGCACGATCACTTCCCCGGTCTCGAGCGCAGCCGTCTGCCGCTTGATCTCATAGTCGATCGCTCCCGCGACCGACTTGAACGAGTTGAGATTCTTCACTTCCACCTTGGTGCCGGAAAGTTTTTCCGCTCCTTCCGGATGGATCGAGATGTTCACTTCGCAGCGCATCTGCCCCTTCTCCATATCCGCATCGGAAATGTCGATATAGCGAAGAATCTGCTGGAGTTTCTGACAGAAGAGTCTCGCGTCATCGGCGGATTCGATATCCGGCTCGGTCACAAGCTCCATCAAGGGCACTCCGGCACGATTGAGATCGACGAGCGTATAATCCGCACCCAGAGGATGCGTTGACTTCCCGGTATCCTCCTCCATGTGGATACGGGTGATATCCACGGTCTTCCCGGGACGGATCTCGAGTTTCCCCTTCTCGCAGAACGGTTCATCATACTGGGAAATCTGGTATCCCTTCGGGAGATCCGGATAGAAATAGTTTTTTCGGTCGAACTTCGACTTGAGGCGAAGCGAGCACCCGAGCGCAAGCCCCGCACGCTGGACGGACTCGATCGCCTTACGGTTCGGCGTCGGAAGCGTCCCCGGCTGGCCGGTGCAGACCGGACAGATATGGATATTCGGTTCCTTTTCGAGGCCGCGGCCGTTCTTGCACGAACAGAACATCTTGGACTCCGTCCGGAGTTCCACGTGCACCTCCATCCCAATGACCGGCAGATATTTCATACTCTCAGAGTTACCACAAGAATCACCAATTACCAAATTCCAATCACCAGTAAAATTTCAATAACCAATATTCAATCATCAACCTTGGTCATTGGATTTTGGTTATTGGTCATTCAAACTCCTGTGCTTCCGAAACCGTCAGCGCCACGCTCCGAATCCGCCAGATCGGAAACCTCCTCGACCGGCAATAATTCGACATGTTGTATGAGGAGCTGCGCGATCTTATCGCCGGCAGCGATCACATGCGTCCCGTCGCCGAGATTGGCGAGAATCACCTGGATTTCCCCACGATATCCGGAGTCGATCACGCCACCCATCGTCTTTATGCCACCTTTCGCCGCAAGACCGGATTTGTCCCACACGAGACCGACATACCCCATCGGGATTTCCAAGGCGATACCGGTCCGCACCGCACGGCGCCCCATCGGTTCGACAACGCACGATTCGACGGAATACAGGTCGAGTCCGGCATCGCCCTCTTTGGCGCGGGTCGGCAGTTTCGCTTCCGGAACGATTTTTTTCACCTGAAGATGCATATCATTTCTTCCACAGTGATTTCCACGACCATGAATGCTTCGACTCCTCCTCTTTTCCTTCACGCAGCTTCGCAAGGAACGCATCCGCATTCATATAGAGCTCATCGAGCGTCCCGTTGTTATCGATCGTGAAATCCGCCTCCTCCGCAAGCTTCCGGATCTCCGTCTCGGACTCCAGTTCGCTGTCACGCAGAAATTCGTCGAATGTCTTGGTCACGTCATCCGCATTCTGATTCCGACTGTTCATCCGCTCATGACGACGCTTCGGATCCGCATTGATATAGAGCAGTGTGAACCCGAGCAGTCCCTGGATGCTTTTCACGTCCGAAGCACGGCGCACGCCGTCGATCACGATGAGCGGGCTCCGATCCTTTTTTATCTCCTCGGCGATCGACCGGGCGAAGATATCCTCACCGAACGTCTCACGGAGCATCAGCGAGGATGCGGCGAGATTCTTCCGATTCTCCTCGAGATGGAGTCGCTTCAGTATGTCCCGAAGGATATCGGAGAACCGATACATGCTCGCTCCGTATTTCTTTTCGTAATACCGGGATACGGTATCCTTCCCCGAGGCGATCTCCCCGGCGATACCGATGATGATTTTCTCCCGTTGTTCCGGCATAGGGATATTTTGAGATTGAAATACGTCTCCTGAGACATTGTATCATGCCCCTTCCTTCCCTTCAAATCAAAAACAGGCTGCAGAGAGCCTGTTTCCAGAAAAGTTCCTACACCTTGATCCGGATTCCGGGGCCCATGGTCGAAGCGAGCGTGACAGACTTTATGAACCGACCCTTGAAACCTTCGGGCTTCAGTCGGGACATGGTTTCGAAGAGTGCGGCATGATTCTCGAGAAGTGCCGCGACATCGAACGAAAGTCTTCCGATAACCTGATGGATATTCCCGCCGTCATCGTTCTTGAAACTCGCTTTCTTTCCCTTGGAAAGCATCTCCACGCCGTCTGCGATCTTCGTGGTGACCGTCTCGTTCTTCGGACTCGGCATGAGCCCCTTCGGCCCGAGGATTTTCGCCACCGACGCGAGTTTCGGCATCATGTCCGGCGTCGCGAGCAGGATATCGAACGCGGATCCGGGAACGATTTTCCCCTCCTTGATCCCCGTGATGAGTTCCTCGCCGCCGACAAGAATCGCGCCTGCCTTTTCCGCCTCCTTCGCCGCCGATTCGGTCACGACCGCGACACGCTTGCCGCGCCCGGTACCGTGCGGCAGGACAACCGTCGCACGCACCTGCTCGTTCGTCTTCTTCGCATTGATATTGAGCTTGATATGAACTTCGACCGACTCGTCGAACTTCGCACCCGCATTCGCCTTGAGGATCCCGATCGCTTCCGCGAGCTCGTGCTCCTTCACCAGATCGATCTTCTCCGCGATGGCGCGGTATTTCTTTCCGTGCTTCATAGGTTTGTCGTGGTGATAGCGGCCGTCCGGCCTCCCACAAATAATGACTTATGATCCAAAAATCTTCAATTAAAAATCCGCATTCCGCGATTACTCTACTTTGATTCCCATAGAACGGGCGGTACCGGCGATGATCTTGGCTGCGGCGTCAATGTCGTTCGCGTTGAGATCCTCCATCTTCGCTTCGGCGATCTCGCGCACCTGCGCCATCGAGACCGTTCCCACCTTCTCCTTGAGCGGGTTCGCCGCACCCTTGCCGACACCGGCCGCCTTCTTCAGGAGTTCCGCCGCAGGAGAGGTCTTGAGCACGAACGTGAACGTCCGATCCTCATACACGGTGATTTCCGCCGGGATGATGTCTCCCATGCGGTCCTTCGTCGCCTCGTTGAACTGCATGCAGAAACCCTGGATATTGAGTCCGTGCTGACCGAG
>CAYRYX010000053.1:0-7281 GCA_964428755.1 uncultured Bdellovibrionales bacterium
GTCAATTATATCATAGAGCAAATGAAAAGTCAAGCATTTCTTGCCAGAAAGTAGCGGGGGGGGGGTAATATAGAAGTGACAAAATCCAAATACCAAATGTCAAAATGGGAACGGAGATTTTTTAAGAACGTAAATCGAAACCTATGAATATGGAAGTGCAGACGCAAGCGGGGGCGGCGAAGAACGAAGGAGAAGAAAAGCAGGCGGCGTTCGAAGAAAACGCGGCGCGGGCGGCGGCGATACAACAGGAAATCGCCGAAGCCGCGGCGCAGGGAGACTTCGCAAAAATAGGTGAACTTTCTGCGGAGGGACAGCAGTTGAAATCGGTAAATGAAAGTGTTGTGGCGGAAGACCATCAGGAAGGGCTCGAAATGAACGCCGAGATGGATGCGGAGAAATCCCGCCAGGAAGCGGAAGCGGCGAAGATTGCCGCCGAAGCCGCTGCGGAACAGGCTCGCTTCGCGCAGGAAGCCGCCGAAAAAGCCGCCGCCGATCAGACCGCTGCGGAAAAACTCGCGGAGGAGATAAAGGGCGAAGTGAAGGCAGAAGGTGGAGAAAATGCTGACGGGACGAAGCAGGAATCTACTATGTCTGCACAGATTGAAAAAGAGCGCGGTGAGGTGAAAAGTGTCGAGGATATTATGGATGGACTGAAGAAAAATGGATACTACAAAGAACAATTTTCCGCTTTGGAAGGCAAGGGAAGCTTGTCTGAGGAAAAGCAAAAAATTTATGGCGATGCACTATTTGCTCCCGGAGAAAAGATTCCGGAACATTTTGTTTCGAACATGATCTCTTCCCTTGTAGCTACCGGAGAAATTTCTGATGCAAAAGCCTTGGCAGAGAAGTTTCCGTATGATCGAGAAATATTAAAAAATAGCATTGCCGAAGATTTGCCTATTAGAAACTTCAAAGAAGTGATAGATGCTTTTGGGTTCGAGCGTTCGGACTTTGACGCGGAGATTTCCGAACGGATGAGAGTTTTTTTGGCTCGGGCTTTTAACGAACCTGGGGTTGAGAACTTTAAGCTTAACAAAAAAGAAATCCTTTTTCTCAAAAAGCAATTTGGTCTTACGAATGACGAAGTCGCTGAGATTTTCACTCGGGAAGTAAAAACAAGCCCGTATAATCAAGGGAGAATTTTTGATAGAGATAAGTTGAGCGGGTTGGATCTGCCGTTGTAGCCTTTGCCTTTCTTACTTGATATTGGGACGACAAGGGGGGGCGGGAAAGTAGTTTGCGTACATTTTTGAATATAAGTAACGGACGTTTATGGAAGCGCAGGGAAATAGTGAGTCTGTCTTGGGAACCATACTTGGAATCTTGTTCGGGCTCGGAGTGAATCTTCTGGTCATCATGCGCTGGTACTCCGATATTCTCGGCGATATTCCACAACAGGATGAATTCTGTTCCGAACCGCCGGGCGATATCCTTATCCCGTTTGGATTCCTGCTGCTCTTTATCGCGGAGTTTTTGCTGGCGAGGTATATGAGTCGAGAACTTAATCAGTCGGGGAAGACGCTCCTTGCGGGAGTGGCTGCGGGAGTCGGTTGGAGCGCCGTATTTCCAGCGGCGATGCTGTGTATCACATTGTTCATCGGGATATTTGCCTGTTGATTGACTCCTTTGGGTACATACCCCGCGGCTTGCCGCGGAACAGTACTCGCGAAGCGATGGTCTGGATCCCAGGTCAAGCCCGGGATAACACCGCAGAGGGAATACCTCGCGGCTTGCCGCGAGGATGGTTTATTGAAACTGTTGTAAGTTATAAAATGGATACTGTGAAAGGATGTTTTTCTTTGTCATCCCGGCCCACGAGCCGGGATCCAGAAACGTCGAGAAAGAGTCAAATCCCTGGATTCCGGGTAGCCCCTGGATGACAATTCGGCGTAATGTTTTGAGAGCTCCCCATTTTGGAGTATGATGAAACTGTCATAGAACTGGTAGCGAGTAGCCATCCGTATCACCGGAAAATATCTCGGAAATTGATCATCGAATACGCGAGGAATCGGAATCCCATGAAGGTTTCCGGCAACACCTCATACCGGATGACAAGCTTCCGATAGGTATCTTCCCAGGCGAAGCAGCATTCGATAGTATGCCGTTTCCGATAGACCGATTTCACACCCTCGAACGCATCCAGCTTCGCATCGATCTTTTCCCGATTCTTGAGTCCGCGCAGGTTGGGCTTAATCACCGGGATGAGACCAGCTTCCTGGATCTGTGCTTTGTTCTTTTCATCATCGAATCCCGGATCCAGCGTCAGGTATGTCCCGTATATATCCAGGCAGAGGAAATCAGCCAGAGAAAGCAGCTCCGTGAAGGATCGATCGAACAGGAGATTGTCATGGACACTCACCGGTTTGACGACATACGGAGAGAGGATGTTTCCTCGGTTATCCGCGATACAAAGCGCTTTCTCACCTTTCTGATGTTTGTGTCCGGAATATCCGATTCCAGCACCCCTTTTTTGGCAACGACATTCGTGCCGTCGCCATGGAGGATGGAGAGATCGAGTTCCCCTTTCCGATCGAGGAGCGCCACGGACGATTCGAACAATCGTTCATAGCTTCCGTCCCTGCTCCACCGATTGTGCCACTTGTACACGTTCGACCAATGGATCTCGTCCCGCTGTATCGGAAGTTGTCTCCACTGGATACCCGTGTGGAGGACATAGAGGATATAGTTGAAAATCTTGTATGAAGAGATCTTCGGATCGGGACCATGGTGACGACGTTTGAGACAGGGTTTGATATACTGGTTGAAGTCGTTTTGGGAGATACGGATGGGAAGCTTTTTCTTCGAGACACACACATATTTTTGTTTCATAATTCATCGTTTGGAAATCAGGGAAAAGGTCTGCAATGTTCTGCCAAAAGTTCGACCGGACTTTAAGTGCATTCTAGCTCTTTTCGCTGGTTTACTAAAGACCAGTTCATAAGCAAAATAAAAACATATGGTGGAAAACAAAAATGTCCCGTTCGGGATAGCGGTCGGACTCATCGTGCTGGTAGCGGGTATCGTCGGAGCGGGGATTTATTGTCAGAGCGTTTCTGCTCCAGACACGGATCCGATAGTGGCGTCTGCGGCAAGACCGCAGGTTTCATCGGAAAAGATTGCGACGACCAAGACGCTTCGCAGCGATGCCTATGGACTCGAGTTTACCTATTCGCCCGAGTGGGGGAGTGTTGACGTCATGGAAGAAAATTCGGTTGAGCAGTTCTCCGTAAGCAAGAATGATAATTGGGTCTTCCAACTGAATACACAGATGGAAAATCCGGGGGAAAATGACTTCTATAACATTCCAAAGGGAACCGCTGTCGATGATTGGATCATAAAAAAACAAGGGAAGGTGTACGAAGACGATGGCGATGGATATTTTTCCAACAAGGTTGGCACAACTTTCGATATTGCCGGATTGAAAACGCTCCATCTGGTGAACCGGCAGTTGCAGGGCGGGAGTTATGACGAATTCTATTTCGTGAAAGGTAGACGATTATTCGTTCTGACGATAGCAAGCGATCCTTCGATGAGGGAGGATCTGAAGCTGGATGACGAATCCCGGTGGTATACGCAGCTTCTGAAGAGCTTCAAGGTCGTGGATGCTCAGGAGCAGGTAAATCCTTGGTAGGAGCCAAGTTTCCGGCGAACTTTCTTATGGGCGCGAGTCAACTGAAGGAATTTTCCTGGGATGTTACGCCGAGTGAATATCGGGGCGGGATGGCTGATGGCTGGAAACTCACTTTGTTTTCTACCGGGCTGTTCCTCGGAATCATCGGCGTTTTTACGTATCTCGATGGATGGGGACTCGGTCTTTTGAAGCTCTGCATGTATGTCTATGGTGCCATCCTTGTTTTTTTCGTCGCCAACGCCGTTTCTTTTCGGAAAACGAAATCATACCAGCTGACCGATGATGGTATCCGGTTTCGATCCGGATCGAAAGGAGAATATCATCCGTGGAGTGATTTCGAATTTTTCTATACATCGTGTCTTTCGGCGAAAGAAGCGATGCTGCTTGAGAAAGAGCGGGATTTCTTTATGGTGATGGCGAAGCGGGAAATTGGAAAGGAGGCATATCATTCCTTTCAGGGAGCTGGCGTAAAGCGGATCTTTCTCAAGAAACGGACTAAAAACATTTTCTTTGTTCCAGTCTATGTCCTATACGCAAAAAATGACGTCATATATGAAGAGGCATCGGCAATCATTTCAAGATATCTTGAAAAAAAAGCGCGTTATTCTGGAAACCGGTATGCCCCTTCCGCTTTTCTGATTTCTTATAGGTTTAAATAGTCTTTTCCCATTCAAGCGTAAGTCCTGCTCGCTCCAAACGGCGGAGGAAGGTGAATTGGCGCTTGGCGTAGTGTTTGATGTCCTTGAGAAGTTCCGTCTCCATCTCTTCGCGGGAGATTTTCTCTTGGAGAAAGCGGGTGCACCACCGGTACTCAAGGCCAAATCCTTCCAATCGTTTCCACGAGACGCCTTCGTTATGGAGGCGTTTCACTTCGTCCATCATACCTTGTTCAAGTCTTTCTTTTAGCCTTTTTTCGATGCGGGCGTGGAGGATTTCTTTCGGGGGTGATAGTGCAATCACCTGCAAGTTGTCATTCCCGCGCAGGCGGGAATCCAGGTTTTTCTTTCTGGATCCCGGGTCACCTGCCCGAAACGCTGCGCATATCGCTGCGGGCGGGAGCCCGGGATGACAGAGAACGGGAACCTTGCCGAGTGAGGCGATGATTTCGAGGGCACGGATGAGACGAACCTTGTTTTTCGTATCGATAGTCGCGGCGCGCCCGGAATCTTTTTCTTGGAGCATCCTGAACAATGTTTCAGTCGGGAGCTTACCGAGTTTCGCGCGCAGCTTCTTGTCCGGCTTCACTTCCGGGAACGATGTTCCGGAAAGAAGCGCCTCGACCCAGAATGCGGTGCCACCGCACAGGATCGGGACCTTGCCGCGTCTTTCGATATCGGTAATCGCTTTCTTCGCGTCACGGAGGAAATGCGTGATGTTGTATTCGCGCTTCGGCGACGCTGCGTCGATGAGATGATGCCGGATTCCTTCCGAGAAGAATCCTTCAGCCGGATCTCGATTGGTGTCGCGTGGTACTTTTCCGGTCCCGATATCCATCCCTCTGTATACCTGCCGCGAGTCGACGGAGATGATTTCTCCGCTGGCTTCCTTCGCGAGCCGTATCGCGTAGTCGGATTTCCCGGAAGACGTTGGGCCGAGGATGACGAACAGCATAATTTCAAAATCCAAATGACAAATTCCAAATCAATGGCTGAAATCTAAAATAAAAAATGAGGACAAACCATTCCTGTTTGAAATTTGGATTTAGAATTTTATTTGACATTTGGAATTTGAACTTTGACATTCTATTCCGATAGCCTCTCCACTCCCTCGACACCTTTCAGTCGCTCCAAAATCGGCTTATCCGGCGAAATCGTAAACGACGTTCGTATTTTCGTTCCGTCGACGGAGACGAAGACTCTGCTCTCGCCCGTCGCAGCATTCTTCAGTATTTCGGAGACTTTGTCTATGGCTCCCGGTCCTTTTTCGGTATCAAGAAAGAGTGTAATCGCTTTTTCTGTTGTGTTCCTTGTTCCTTGTTCCTTGTTCCCTGTTCCCTGTCGCCGCGCTTCGCGCATGGTTTGGACACTCCGGAACCGGTTCACGTCCTCTTCGGAGAGCGGTGTGACCGAATCGGTCATGCATTTCGATTCGCCGTCGCGTCGGGAAATTTTCCCATCCACGATGACGATCCCACCTTCTTTCCAATGGGCCTCGGTCTTTTCCGCGATGCGGGGAAAGATGACGAGCTCCGTCCGTCCGGTCAGATCTTCGAGCCCGATGAAGAACATAGGTGAACCGTTCTTCGAAATGATTTTCTTCACGGTCGCGATGACGCCGCCGAGACGTACCGCCGCTTCGTCCGGTTGGTTTGCGATCTCGCGGATCGGCAGGGTCGTTTCGGCGAGATAGGCGGCATATCCGGAGAGTGGGTGGTCGGAGACGTAGAGTCCGAGGAGCTCCTTTTCCCAGTCGAGTCGCGCCTTTTTCGTCGCCGGAATAGCGGGCTCGAGCCGCACTTTCGGTTTCTCGAGCGAGAGTTCACCAAAGAGGCTCACTGCGTGCGTTTCCCGCACTTTCTCCACGTTCTTCGAAAAAGAAAGGATGCTGTCGATGTTCGCGAGGAAGAGTCCTCGTTCGCCGAACAAGTCGAGCGCGCCTACTTTCGTGAGGGCTTCGAGTGATTTCTTGTTGAGATCCTTCGTCCGCACCCGTTCGAGGAAGTCCTCGAGATCGCGGTACCGTCCGTTCGCTTTCCGCTCGCGGACGATTTCTTCCGCGGCGGGGCGCCCGACGTTTTTGATCGCGTTCAATCCGAATCGGATGCGCTCCTTTCCGTTCTCGTCCGGAATGACGGCGAAGTCCTCGAAGCTTTCGTCGACGGAAGGCGGCAGCGTTTCGACTCTCATTTCTTTCGCTTCGGTCAATTCGATGGCGATGCGGTCGGTATCGTGCTGGTCGCTCGTGAGAAGCGCCGCCATGAATTCGGCCGGGTAGTGCGCTTTGAGATAGGCGGTCTGGTATCCGATGAGCGCGTAGCAGGCGGCGTGGGATCGGTTGAATCCGTATCCGGCGAACGGTTCGATGAAGTCGAAAACCTTTTCCGCGACCTTCTGTGCGACGCCCTCGACGACGGCGCGCTCGATGAACTTGATGCGTTGTTCGGCAATGAGTTCCTTGATCTTCTTTCCCATCGCTTTGCGGAGCACGTCCGCTTCACCGAGGGAAAATCCGGCGAGGTCGCGCGCGATCTGCATGACCTGTTCCTGGTAGACGGCGACGCCGTAGGTATTGCGAAGAATCGGTTCGAGTTTCGGGTGGAGGTACTTCACTGTTTTGCGACCGTGTTTTCCGTCGATAAAATCCGGGATCCAGTCCATCGGACCCGGGCGATAGAGAGCGACCATCGCGATGATGTCTTCAAACACGGTCGGTTGGAGCTGTTTCAGGTACCGTTTCATCCCGTTCGATTCGAGCTGGAAGACGCCGGTCGTTTTGGCCTCCTGAAGGAGTCTGTAGGTATCCGGGTCGTTGAGCGGGATGCGGTCGAGCACATCCGACGGAGAGGCGTCTTCCGGGAGACCGAGCCGCTGCGCAAGTCCGGGGAACTTGCCGAGCGCGCGGATGATCCGGATCGCGTTCTGCATGATGGTGAGGTTCTTGAGTCCCAGGAAGTCCATCTTGAGGAGACCGATCTTCTCGACGACGCTCAT
>CAYRYX010000054.1:0-6981 GCA_964428755.1 uncultured Bdellovibrionales bacterium
TCCGGTCGTTCGGGGTCGAGTTCAGCCGGGATCAGTTTTTCGGCGAGATAGAATCCGGGCTTTCGCAGAGCGCGGGGAATATCGTCGCGACGACCGTCGGGATATTCTCGGGGCTCATCCACTTTCTTGGCTATTTCTTCCTCGCGTTATATCTTTCGCTCGAGGAGGACGGTATCGAGAAATTCTTCCTCGCGCTCGCGCCGGATCAGTACCATGCGCGCGCCGCGGAATTTGCGGGAAAGATCCGCGTCCGTGTCTCGCGCTGGCTCGGAGCACAGCTCCTCTTGATGGCGATCATGTTCGTCATCTACTACATCGGCCTCTCGCTCTTCGGGGTTCCCTATGCACTCGCGATCGCTCTCTTCGGGGGGCTGGTTGAGATCGTCCCGTATATCGGACCGATCCTTGCTGCGATACCGGCGATACTTCTCGGCTTTCTCGAAACGCCGGTCGTCGGATTCTCGGTACTTGCGTACTATACGGTCGCGCATCAGCTCGAAAGCCACATCATCGCGCCGCAGATCATGAAGCATTCTGCTGGACTCAATCCGGTCGTGCTCATCGTCGCGGTGCTGATCGGACTCGAGCTCGGCGGAGCGATCGGCGTACTCCTTGCGGTGCCTGCCGCCATGGTTGCGGGGGTGTTCGTGGAGGATTTCATGGAGAAGAAGAAAAATCAGTGAACAAGGGACAATGAACAAGAAACAAGGAGCAGGGAACAAGGAACAGGGGATGATGGGGACGCTATATATAGTAGCGACGCCGATCGGAAACATGGAGGATATCACTCTCCGGGCTTTGAGAGTGCTTCGGGAGTGCGACGCGGTGCTCGCGGAGGATACGCGCGTGACGAAAAAACTCCTCGCGAAATATGAAATCGACAAGCCCGCTGTCTCCTGCCATGAACACACGGACGAGGCGAAACTTCTCCGGCTTGTGGAAGAGATGAAAGAGGGGAAAACCTTCGCATACGTGACGGACGCCGGGACGCCGGGGCTTTCGGATCCGGGGAACAAGCTCGTCTCGCTCGCAAATGCTGCCGATATCGCGGTCTCGCCGATTCCGGGCGCGTCTGCTCTCGGAGCGATCGTTTCAGTCGCGGGGATCGATATGCGCGAATTCCTCTTTCTCGGGTTCCCACCGCACAAGAAAGGTCGCGAGACCTTTTTCAAGGCGGTAGTCGCGTCGGAACACCCAGTCGTCTACTATGAATCGCCGCACCGTGTGATGAAAAATCTTGAATTACTCGGAACACTATCACCGGAGTCGAGAGTCATCGTCGGTCGTGAGCTAACCAAGATGTTCGAGGAAGTCATCCGCGGAACGGTCGGGGAAGTCATGGAATACTATTCAGGAGATAAGGAAAAAGTGAAAGCGAAGCCCCACACCAAAAATTCAAAAGAATTTTCCAGTGTGCGGGGGGAGTTTGTCGTCATCGTCTATCGGGCATAAAATGAAGAAGCCCGGAGCGCAGTTGCGTCCGGACTTCGTGGGTGGCTCCTGGTCTACTTCTGACCAGGCTCGACGTGGGTGACGGCGTAGGCCATCTGACCGGTGATGTCCGTCAGGACAGGCCCCCAGACATCGACCTTGAGCAGAGCCAGAACGAAAAAAAACAGGGCGAAGATCGTTAGAGCGAGCTTCATGTAATACTCCTTCTAGTGGTTCTAGTGGTGGAAAGAACTGTAATCGCTATATTATACTCCATAAAATAGATATTGTCAAGTATATATGTCAGATAAAACTATAAACAAGCCTTTTTTTATAACGACGACCCTGCCGTACGTGAACGGGAGGCCACATCTCGGCTATGCTTTGGAGGCGGTGCAGGCGGACGTGCTCGCGCGGGTGGCGCGGGCGTGCGGGGACGAGGTGGTCTTCAATATCGGCACCGACGAGCACGGGCAGAAGATTTTCCAGAAGGCTGGCGAGGAGGGGGTGACGCCAGCTGTTTACTGCGACCGGATGTCGGAGTACTTCCGGGTAATCAAGGAGACGCTCGATGTGAGCTATACGAATTTCATCCGGACGACCGATCCGCATCATGTCGCCGCCGCGCAGGAGTTCTGGCGGAGATGTGAAGCAGCCGGTGATATCTACAAGAAGCAGTACAAGACGAAATACTGCGTCGGGTGTGAACTCGAGAAGACGGATTCGGATCTCGACCACGGAAAGTGTCCGGATCATCCGAATATGACGATCGAGACGGTGGAAGAGGAGAACTATTTCTTCCGATTCTCGAAGTACCAGGATGCGCTCTTGAAACTCTATGACGAGCGACCCGATTTCGTCGTGCCGAAGAACCGGCTCGCGGAAATCCGCAACTTCGTCGCAGGCGGACTGCAGGACTTTTCCATCTCACGTCTCGCATCCAAAATGTCGTGGGGGATTCCGGTTCCGGGAGATGAGGAGCATGTTATGTATGTGTGGTTTGATGCGCTCGCGAACTATATCACCACGCTTGGGTGGCCCTCCTGCGCCAAGGCTTCGGCAGGTAAATCCGATCATCGGTGCGGGGAGGATTCACCTGAAACATGCGAGTTTTCACGGTTTTGGCCGGTGCTCCAGATCGCCGGCAAGGACAACCTCCGCCAGCAGTCCGCCATGTGGCAAGCGATGCTCCTCTCCGCGGGGCTCGAGCCGTCGCGGCAGATCCTCATTCATGGGCATATCATGGTCGGGGGACAGAAAATGTCGAAATCATTGAGCAATGTGATTTCGCCGGATGAACTCGTGGAGAAATTCGGCAAGGACGGGACGCGGTATCTGTTACTTTCTTCGGGAAATCTCGAAAACGATCCGGATATCACGATGGAGCGGCTCACGGAAAAATACAACGCTGACCTCGCGAACGGGTTAGGAAACCTTGTTTCTCGGGTGCTCAAGCTTTCTGAAAGAATGGAGAATGGAGAATGGGGAATGGAGAAAGAAAAGACGGGGATACCCGAAGAATTACAGAAGATTCTCGATGAGCACCGGTTCGCGGACGCGGCGGAATATGTCATGGGACTCGTGCGGGAAGCGAATAAGCATATTGATGACGAGAAGCCGTGGGAACTCGTGAAGACGGACGCGGAGCGTTTCGATGGCGTGATGCGCGTGCTGCTCGATCGGCTCGCATTCATCGCTTCCGCGCTCGCGCCGCTTCTCCCGGAAACCTCCGCAAAAATCACGAAAGCGCTCGAGGAAAGGAAAGTCGAGCCTTTGTTTCAAAGGGTGAAATGATCGACATCCATACCCATCTCCATTTCAAGGACTATGACGCGGATCGTGACGCGGTGATTGTGCGTGCCAGGGAGGCGGGCGTGGAGAAGATGATCCTGGTCGGGACGGATATCGAGACGTCGCGCGCGGCGGTGGAGTTGGCGGAGCAGTATGAATTTTTGTTCGCCTCGGTCGGTGTTCATCCGCATGAGTTTAATGAGGATGGATTCTGGAAGCTGGAAGCTGGAATGGGTACCAAGATTCAAGATTCAAGCATCGAGATTCCTTCATCGACCAAGGGAAAAATTTCCGAGATGATGAGGAGCTTGAAAGAAATAGGGCAGTCGTCGGATAAGATTGTGGCAATCGGGGAATGTGGGTTGGATTACTTTTCTCGCAGTCAACAGTCAATAATTAACAGTCAACAAAAAACAATTCAAAGAGAGGGATTTTTGGCGCAGATGGAGATCGCGAGAGAACTCGGTCTCCCGGTGATCATTCACACCCGTCCGTCCGCAGGCACCATGGATGCCTACGAAGACATTTTCAGAATTCTTTCTGACTCAAAATTCAAAATTCAAAATTCAAAATTCGTCTTGCACTGCTACCAGGGCGACACGGAGGTTACGAGGAAATTCCTCGGACTTCCGAAAGTCTATTTCTCCTTTGCGGGAAGCATAACCTATCCGGTGAAGAAGGCGTTGGTCGGCACGGAGGATGATCCGACGGAAGCCTTGAAGATGATTCCGATGGAGCGGATCTTCGTCGAGACCGACTGCCCGTACCTTGCGCCACAACCGATGCGCGGGAGCCGCAATGAACCGGCATATGTCGCGATGACCGCGGAGCGGATGGCGGAAACAAGGGGGATTGATGCCAGGGAACTGGAATCGTCCATGGAACGGGGTTTTTCAATGGTTTTCGGAGGGAGTAAGATGGAAACGTAATCAGGATAATTTGAGCCGTATGATGAACTTCGATATGTCGGTGGCGCGGAAAGATGATGGTCCGAAAATCAATCCGGACGGAACGGTGGAGTTTGAATTTGCGACCGATGAGGAAAAAGCGGCTCTTACGGAAGCAAAGGTGGCGGGTATCGCCAAAAACAGAGAAACCGGCGTGTCGGAAAGCGGAAAGATCCTTTCGCCTGAGGAGAAGGCGGGGAATTGGTATGGAAATCGGGACACTGACCGGGAAAGTTCGTCGGAATGGGCCCTCAATCTGGAGAAGCCCGCGGCTGCGGTAGTGGAGACGACCGTGGAAACCTTGAAAGGAGAGGATTCCCTGGCAAGATTGACGAGGCAGATCGATGATATCGCGACGAAACGTGCCGCTATATTGAGCCAGTTGGTTCAGGCGACCGACGAAGGCGAGAAGGCTCGTCTGCGGGCGCTTTCGGACGCACTTGAAAAAGGACATGCTACCAAGATGAAGGAATACGAGGATATGACCGGCGTATCGCCGCAGGAAGTCAGCGGTGTCGAAGAAGGCGATAAGCTTGCAGCCTGAAATATGAACGACAAGTCATTTGTTTCCGAATCAACCCAAACCGAATCGATGTTTGGTTTTCAGGATATGCCTTCCGCTGTTGGGTCTGATGATGGCGTCTCCGCGGATCAACTACGGGCCGACCTTGCCAGGAAGGAGAAATTGCTCGGTCAGGTCGATACGTATCCCGAAAAAAATATCGTCGAACGGATACGCGCTACCGATGACAAACGTATCGACGCGGAATACGGAGAGAAACTCGAGTCCGGGTATCTGAAGATGGCGGCGCATGGCGACGATATCAAGGAGAGGATAACCGCTGTAAGGAGGGCGATCGGCGTTGATTCCGAAGGAAAGAATGATTCGGAAGTTTCGGAAAGCAGGGATTCCGTCGCCATCAGCGCTGTTCCGGTTCGTGAAAAAAAAATCGTCGAACCCGCATTTTCCGGTTTCCGGGAATCGATCCGAAAGATATTTTCCGGTTTCCGGAGATGGTTTTCGGGAGAGGATGCTCACGAGGAGAATCTTGCCGCGCCGGTGGAGGTGCTCCCGGCAGGCATGAGACCGGTGTTGCCTGTCGTTGAGAAATTCGGAGTGAGTGGTGTTTCGGAATATCGGAGTGATGGCACTCTTCCTACCGGTTGGGGTGCGATAGGGAGAGTATCGGATCCGTACGCGGCGGAGCGATACCCTCGTGAGGGCGGCGTATCGGAAAAGGAAAACGTTCCGATCGAACCCGATACGAAACTTGCGAAAGCTGTTTCGGAGTCTTCCGAATATGACGAAGTGCGCCGCCTGCGGGAGCGTGACCGGATGGGATACCGGGAAGGAGTTGCGGAAATCGGTATGGATGAATGGCTGGAGAAGCGGCGTGACGATGCGTCCGACACCAAGGTATTCGGAGCCGTTTCGGAAGACCGATACAGCGTCGAAGAAATCGGGGCGACACGGGCAATGGAGAACGTCGTTATGCTCAGGATTGCTCTCGAGGATACCGAACGTATGGAAAAGGATCATCCGGATATCGCGGAAACCTATGTCGTCCAACGGGATATCGCGGGTCGAGCCTATGCGGAAGCGCTTGGAGTCGCTCGGTTCGCGCTTGCGGCGGAGCTTCGTGGCGAACCGGAGGGTGAGCATCGGAAGGCTCTCATGAAGAATTTTTCCTTCGTCGTGGCCGAATTGCGCCGTATTGGCGAGTCGTCGCCCGAAACGTCGGTTTCAGAGGAAAAAGCTTCCGACAGGAGGGCGGCTTGAACGAGTCCGGAAAAGAAAAGCGCCCCGCGTGTTGAGTCGGGGCGTTTTGTCGTCTATAGAAGAGGGTTCAGGAGTTTGCGCATTGTGAGGGATGTCTTTCGATCAGCCAGCGTGGAGAGCGCCGCGAGGAACTTCCAGGGACTTTCCGATGGAATTTCGCCGAAGATGTCGGCGACGATCGAATAGTCCGATTTTGTCGCATACCACTCCGTAAACGACCGTTTGGCTCGGAGGAGTCGGACAATGTCTCTTGGATCCGTATTGCCGATAAGAAGCGCGTTCCAGCATTCTTCCGCGACGAAGCGGATCCGTTCTCCGGTGAGCACAGCGATCGATTCGCAGTGCGATCTCCCGGAAGTGTCCGTGTCGGGAACGGTTGAAGTTCGGATCTCCTCGAGAACGGTTTCCCAGAACAGGCGTTTCGAAAAAGTCCAACGGAACCGATCAAGAACCGGTTCAAGTGGTTTTCTTGTCGCAAGACGGCGTTTGCCGATCGTGCGCGCAAGCCGGAGGACTTCGGCGGAGTACCGTTTCGCGGCGAAGATGATCTCCTGTTTTGGATCATCGTGGCTATCATTGGCGGAATCGCCGATGTTTCCGGTAGCGGGAACGATGATGAGAGATATTCGCGGTGCGTGAGAGCCAGTATGGAATTCCGGGATGTTCTGTTGGATGGCGTTCTGAAGAGGGTCATTCGCGGCTTCTGTGGCCGCAACGGTAAAAAGCGGTGCGGCGCGTGAAGCCATAAGGAACTCCTTCCGTGAAAATATCGATGAGGCCCCTTCCGGGGCGGGATTGATAACGAACTATCCAGGATGTATATACCGGAATATGGTTTTTGTCAAGGACCCGCGGCGGTCTGTGGCTGAAAATTTTTCCAAGCTTTGACACTTCTCGGTTTCGGATGTATACTTTGTGGCGTCGCGACGATTGCGGCGTCATTTTTTTGTTTGAATTTTCTGGTCGATCGTATGGAGATATCCATCGCGGCGGAAAAACTTTTTGGTTTCGGAACATTCCCCATCACGAACT
>CAYRYX010000055.1:0-6717 GCA_964428755.1 uncultured Bdellovibrionales bacterium
GAGGGCGATGAAGAAACGGAGGGAGACTTCCTCACCGAGCGGTACGAGCAGGAGGAAAGAGAGCGCCGAGTAGGCGAGAAGTATTCCGACGAGATTCTTCTTTTCCGGGTCGCGTTCCCGGTAGAGCGAGGTGAGGGCGATGAGCAGGCCCCCGAAGACGAATACGATCCCTCCGAGAAGTATGGGCCAGAAATATGCCGATCCGCGATTTTTTTTCGAGGCGAGATCGCAGTCGTCGCTTGAGGCGACCGCGGAGAGCATGGCGACATGCCCCTGTATCAGGCAGATGGAAGCATGTCGGATTTTTTCCGATACGTCGCTTTTTTCGGAGGTTTTCGATGAGAATCCTTCCGCGAATGCGGCGATATTTTCGCCGCCGGTCCGTATTTCGGAAACGATCTGCGGGGTGTTCATGAACACGGCGATGGACAGGGTGACAAGGAGCGCCTTCCATTGCCCCTGTTTTTTCAAGATGGAACGACCGAGGATGAGGAGGAATATCGCCGGGAGAAGCAGGAGCAGGAGCGTGTGCAGCTGGGCGCCTATCCCGATGCCGATTCCGGCGGCAATCGACCATCCCCATCGGCTTTTCTGCGGGTCTTTTCGGATGGTGATCTTGTGCAGCGCATACAGCGGGAGGATGGTGAAGAACGGCAGGAGGTTCGGATTCCAGGTGAACCGCGAGTACTTTACCCCGAAGGAAGAGATGGCATAGAGGAAGGTGAGCGCGAGCGCGATATCTCTTCCGAAGATCTTCCGGGTAACGATGAAGAATATCGGAATCGAAAGGAGGAAGAATGCGACGGAGAGCGACGCCAATGCGCTCGGAGAGTTCCCGAATATGGATGCCGGTATGTATTCGAGATAATAGAACGCCGGACCGAGCTTGAATCCTGTCCCGCCGGCTTTCGGTCCGAGAAGAGGTATTTCTTCACCGGAGACCATCTTATCGATGACGATGGCGTCACGGACCTGGTCGTTGTTGAATCGGATCCAATCATGGAAATGGTATGCCCGCAAGCCGAAAGCCGCGGATATGATGCAAAGAAGCGCGAAGAGCGTTTTTTTTTCGGACAAGATGGTATCCCGTATCGTTTTGATGTTCATGTGCGTTTCTTAGCGGAGTAAAAAATCTTCGTCATCGATGTTCTCATATGCTTTCCGCGTGTTTCTTTCTTCGAAGAGAATGTTTTCGGCTTTCTCGAAGTGGAAATTCGTCGGATCTTCCGTTTCTATGGTGACGTTCTTGAATGTTATTCCCGAAACGTTTTCCACCGTCGCGCCGTTCTTCGCGCGAATATCCGCGGTGTCGAAAACTGTGTTCAGGACAGGGCTTTCGGGAAGTCCGAGTATCCGTATGGCGTCACCCGCCTGGTCGCACTCGATGTTTTTTATCGAGATATTCCTGAATGTCGGCAATGCGTCGGTCGTCGGCGTGATGACATTCTTCGATTCGTATCGCATATCGAAGAGGATCGCTTCCTTCTCGATGTTTTTCATGGAGATGTTTTCAATCCGGATATTTTCCACGGTGCCGCCGCGACCCTTCATGGATTTTATCCGTATGCCCCTCTTGGTCCCGTCGAAGGTGCAGTCCGAAACCGAAACGTTGCGGACGTCCCCGGACATCTCGCTGCCGATGACGATTCCGCCGTTGCCTCTTCCGACATGACAGTTCCGGATGGAGATATCCTGCGACGGTTTTCCGACGCGCCTCCCATCCGTATCAAGTCCTGATTTGATGACGATCGCGTCATCTTCGGTGTCGAGGCTGACGTTTTCCGCATAAACCCGTTCGGAGGAGTCGATCACGATGCCATCGTTGTTCACGCCCTCCGTTTGTATCGAAAGGTTCCGCATGAGGATGTCGGATGAGTATACCGGATGAATCGTCCACATCGGACCGTTCCGTACCGTGAAGCCGTCCAGAAGTATTCCCGAACAATTCACGAATTGCATGAACGAAGGGCGGAGTGCATCCGTCTCGGTTCCGAAGACGCGTTGTTCCACAGGGGTTCCGTCTTCCGTCATGCGATAGAGCCGCTCTGCGCCTGCCTGCTGTCTCGATTTCCAGCTCCACCATGCGGATCCTTGTCCATCAAGGATGCCTTTCCCCGTGATCGCTATGTTCGTGCAGTCGCTCGCGTAGATAAGCGGGGAGTAGTTATAGAGTTCCATGCCTTCGTATCGGGAAAAGACCGTCGGAAGGTAGTCGGCGAATGACTGACTGAACAGGACCTCGGATCCCTCGTCGAGCTCGATCCTGATGTCACTTCGCAAGTGTATCGGTCCGGTGAGCCACCTTCCTTCGGGGATGCGGACGGTTCCACCTCCTCGTGATGCGCAGTCGTCGATGGCGGATGCGATGGCTCCGGTATTCATTGTCGCGCCGTCACCGATCGCCCCATACCGATCTATCGGACAGGTGTTTCCGGGAAAATCGCCGGGCGATCCCGCTTCCGGAATCTCAAAAGCCGACAAGCCTGTCGCCCCGGATAGCTTCTCGTCGGTCCTGTCGCGGAGGGAGAGGAAAACCGCCGTCGCCATAAGCAGAAAGAGTGTCGATAGGAAAATCTTGGTCCGCGTTTTTTCCATGGATTTATCGGGCGAGCGGATAGATCTTTACATAATGCGTCGGGCGACCGTTGATGAGAAGTTCCCAGGCGGCGCCTTCGGTGCGGCCGTAGTAGGTGTCGAAGCGGATGACATCCTTGCGGAGATCTTCGACGGCGGTGTTGACGCGTTTGCTTGTCCGGCTTTCGCGGCCGGAGGAGACGACGATGTAGTCGAAGCGGAGCAGCTCGTAGGCGTTCCAGCTGAATCCGCTCTTGCATCTGCCGACGAAGAACTTGCAGACGCCGTCCTTGTCGCTCCAGACGGTAAGATCCTTCGCGTTCGGGAGGGCGTTCAGATATTCGGCCGCCTCGTAGCTCCCGGGACCCATGTCCTTCACGTCGGTATGGTATTTTTCCGGGAGGAGCGCCGAAGCGTAGCTCAAGGGAAAAGGATTTTTCACGAGCGTGAAGACCGATACGGCCGCGACGATGCCGAGGACGATCGGAAAGACGTATTGAGAAGCTGAGCCACTAAGCTTGGAGGGGAGACGGGATTCGAGAAGTTTCACGGCAGCGCCGAGACCGAATCCGGTGATCGTCGCGGCGACAGGATAGAGCATGATCTGGTAGCGCGTGATCGCGCCGACCCCGTTTATCGCGCTGCCGAGGAAATAGAGCACGATGAAGACGATGCCGTAGAGTATGCCCTTTCCGGTGGCGGTCCCGAGGTCGGATTTCCTGACGAAGAAAAGCGGCGCGAGGAACAGGAAGATGAAGACGATCGGCGTCACGCCGAAGAGCAATGGGTAGGCGTTCGCCGAGAAGACACCGAAGACACCGGTTTCGGAAAGGATGGTTTTCGGGGCGGCGAGGAGCGCGGGGAAGTCGTAGCGCGTCATGCCGGTCCAGACGTTTCCGGCGACGAATGCGAGGAATGCGGTCCAGGCGCCGCCGATCGTTCCTGCGATGATGAGTCTTTTGGATCGGAACCAGAGCATGAGCGCTTCCGAGAACCGGGAGCGGTTGAGAAGGCGGTCGAGGAGGACGACGGCGAAAATCGAGAGGAAAAGCATCGCGGTGCTTTCGAAGGCTTGGGAGAATATCGTCGCTTCGAGAATCTTTTCCGGTTTGAGCCAGGTCGCCGGGAAGAGGAGAAAGAAGACGGCGAGCGCGACGAATGTCCACAGCGCGTACGCGAGGAGCGACCGTTTGAGATAGGGGAGGAACGGCTCATCTTTCCGCTGGAAGAAGTATTCGAGGAAGATGATGCCGAGCACGAAAACGAAGAGGATGTTCGCGACGTATTTGGTGAGGAGAGCTAAGCCGAGGAGCAGTCCCGAGAGGAGGAGAAACCCGGCATGTCGACGTTTGATGTACGCGAGGTATGCGAAAAGGGAGAGCGGCGTGAAGATCCAGAGGAAGGCGTCGGGATTGATGATCTTCGTCATGCCAAGCGTCGGGGGCGAGAACGCGATGAGCGCGAAGGCGAACATCGCCCTTGTCCGGCCGGCAAGGCGCTCGAGCAGAAAATAGAAGAGCGGGAGAAAGAGTGTGGCAACAAGGACGATCGGGATCCGGAAGGTGAAGAAGAACTCCTCGATACCTTGGTCGTTTCCGCGGAGGCTCTTCCAGGCGAGCGGGTTGTCTTCGCGGAGGAGTCCGGCGCCGGAGGCGAGGGCGACCGTTATTCCGGGCTTGTCGCTGATGCTTGTTTTTTGGAATTCGAAGCTGTCCAGGGCGTTCCAGTACTTCGGGATGCGACCGTAGAGCCAGAGTGCCTCGTCGACATTTGCGGATTTCCCGAGGTCGTGTGCGGCGAATCCGAAAAATATCCCGGAAAGCGCCAGGATGGCCGTGACGCGAAAAATGCCTTGGGCCCGGAGCCAGCGCTTCGTTCCAGGTTCTTCAGTTTTCGGGTCATGGATGCCGGACGAACGTCTGCGGAGGAGGCGCGTGAAGAAGAGTGATCCGACCGCGAACACATAGAAGGTGACGATGATCTTCGCGGTTTCCGGAATCTCGCTTTGGAAATACCAGGCCACGGAGAAGGCGATGACGGCCGGGAGAACGAGAAAGAGTGTCTTCGAGATCCAGACGTCGAACCGGCGGAACGGGGTGAAATAGGAGACGCCGGCGAAGAGTGCGATGAGAGACGACGGTACGGCGATGAGGAAGAAATCGCGCGGGAGCGATGCTATCCATTCGGGAATTCCGGGGATATGTCGTGCGATGAAGAAGACCGATACGATGCCGAAGGCCGTCGAGAGCGTTGCGGCGACCCGTGCCTCGATCCTTCCGGAGTCCGCGAAAGGGTTCATATTCGTTTGCGTTCTTTATCGGAAAGCGATATACTTTCAGAAAAAGAAAGCTTTTTATAAGCCTTATTTTTCTTCACTCTATCACAATGCCCGAAGAAAAGAAAGCCTTTCCCGCCGGTGCCGGAAAGTCGACAATCATCATTCTATTTGCCATTCTCGCGCTCGGTGGATTCCTCCGGGTCTATCACTTCACCGATTGGCTCCATTTCGAACTCGACCAGTCGCGCGATGCACGGGTCGTGGACGATGCCATCTCGGGCGGACCGGGAGAGCTGACGCTGCTCGGGATGAAGGCGGGAGGAACATCGCTCAGGCTCGGTCCCGGATTCTATTATTTCGAATATCTCTCCGCACTTGTGTTCGGGGGTACGCCGCAGGGTATGGCCGCGTTCGTTCCGATTCTTTCCGTTCTCTCCATAGGGCTCTTCTACCTCTTCGCGCGGCGGTTTTTCTTGGTGCCGCTTTCGCTCGGGCTCGCGCTTCTTTTTTCCGTCTCCGCATTCCTCGTCATGTATGGTCGGTTCGCGTGGAATCCGAATCCGATCCCGTTCTTCTCGCTTCTCGGCTTCTATGCGCTTCTCCGGTCCGTCGCGCCCGATGTGAGGCACCCGGGGCGCTGGTTCGTTCTCGCGGCATTTTCGATCGGGTTCGCCACGCATCTGCATTTCCTCGCTTTCCTCGCACTGCCCGCGGTTGCGGTGCTGTTCCTGCTCGTGAGGCGACCGCGATTCTCATGGAAAGCATGGGTCACCGCTCTTGTCGCATTTTTCCTGTTCTACGTGCCGGTCATCCTGAACGAGATCGAGACGAGCGGTGCGAATTCGAAAGCGTTCCTGCGTGCGGTGACGGAGAAGTCGTCACAGGAGGAACACTCCATGGCGGCGAAGCTCGTGAAAAATGTCGTCGAACACGGACTCGGATACCTCGTCGTCACGAGCGGCTACGAGGCGGGTGACTTCTTCCGGTTCAAGAACAATGAGGAGGGTCTCGGAACGGAATGCAACGCCCGCTGCCAGAACGGATGGCCGGCCGGAGCCGGGGCGATCCTCGTCTTCTCGCTCGGGCTCTTCTCGCTTTGTTTCCTGTGGTGGCGCGAACATGACCGGAGGAAAGCCGATATGCTTCTTCTGACCGGACTCTGGTTCATGGTCACGTTCACGCTCTATCTTCCGCTCGCATACGGGTTCGCGCCGCGGTTTTTTCTGGTGATGGCACCGATCCCGTTTCTCCTGCTCGGGTTCCTGTCCGAAACGGCAATGCGCGTGCTTCCCTGGAAGAAAGCACTTCGTGTCGCTACCATGGTCGGTATATCGGTACTTGCGTTCTCCAATCTCTGGTACCTTACCGCGCGGTTCGGGCAACTTTCTGTCGCGCCAAACGAATCCATAACGACCCCGACGGATCGGATCCTGAAGGAGAAGACCCGCGTGACGCTGGAACAGCAGATGGCGATGGTGGAATATCTGAAAAAACGATCGGATGAGTCGGGATTCCCGGTCTATATGCAGAGCGAGCCGGAACACCGACGGGCGATCAAATACCTCCTCGAGCGCGCGGGCGTGCAAAACGATGTGCTCGGGCAGGGGAAGATCTACGAGGAGGGGATATATGTGCTCATACTTCGGTCGAGATCGGATCTCTATGACGGGATGAAGAAATATCTCGAGAAGTATGATGTCGTCGAAAAGCATTCCTTCGGGACGCTGACCATGATAGAGTTCCGTCCGAAGGAAGTGTTCGTCCAAGAGAAGCGGCAGGACTTCAAGCCGCAGGGGAAAGTGCAGGACAACCCGACCGCGCTCCCACGCTATACCTGGCGCGAATGGTTCGAGCGGAAGAACGAT
>CAYRYX010000056.1:0-6620 GCA_964428755.1 uncultured Bdellovibrionales bacterium
AGGGGGAGAATTGTGACTGAAAAGTCTTTCGCCGTTCCCCGTATTCCGTTTTCAACGAACCCTACAAAGACATTATAGCAGGAATTTGACGTCCGGTCAATTCTTCGTTGTCGTTATAACCTTATATAAGCCTTATCCGGTCACTTCACGAAAAATCGACTCTCACCACTCCGAAACCACCGAAAAATAAAGTCTGCTCTTTTATTTTTGGCTCAGACACGGTCCTATTTCGTCTGCTCCATCGCGATCTTCCCGAGCGCCGCTCGGAATGATTCCTTGCTCGTTCCGATCACCCATTTCTTTCCGATGAACGCATAATCGAAAGAATAATTTCTCGCCTCGTCGACGGCGGCGAACTTCGTCGCTATCGTCCCATACATCCCGCTCCGGAACGGAACCGACGCGGGGATCTTCACTTCCGGATCATAGAGAAGGCGTCCGAACCACGTCGGCAGAGCCGACTCCTTCGAAGAGACGGAGATGGCGAGTTTTTCCGCGTCTTTCGTCTGAAGCGAAAGCGCGAAACGGATCTCGCCGCCATCCGGAACGAGGTACAGTGAAAACGATTCATCGATAAGAGCAAGCGTCTCTTCCGGAACACTCAGTTTCGCAAGGTACGAAAACCGGGAAAAAGCGATCGGGTTGTTGTTCATGTCACGCACCAGGAATTCTATCGGATCGGACGTGCCCATGGCCCTTACCTTTACTGCCGTATCGGCAAGCTTCGTGAAAATACCATCCGGGGTAGCCGTATCGGATTCCGGATCGATCTGGAGATAGTTCGGCATTCCGACCGAGAAGATATCTTTCGGGGCGGACGGCAGTTCCTGCTGCGCCGGAACGGCATCCTGCCCAATCGTCTCCGGCGGAACCGCAGGCATCGCGACCGGTTCGTCACCACCGCGGAGGAGAAAGTAGGCCGAAGAGAGAGCGGCGATCAGAACCAGCACCACGATAGATACGAGAATAAGCGCTTTTTTCCTCTCCATCCCGAAAGCTGGCGAAGCGAATGCCTGTTTTCCGGCCGGGGAATCGGGGACGGTGGTTGCGGATGCCGCCCCAAGGAACGGATTGCCGGCCTGCAACGGATTCGCTTCGGAAGGCACCCCCGGAAACGACTCCTTCGGTTTCCCCTCCATCTCGTCGACATCGTCACGCATGACATGGACACTCCGATATATCTCCGGAGCTATCGTCGCGCTCGAAACGCCGTCACTCTTCTTGAAAAGCTTGTCGAGAAAACTCATATCGTTCTTGTTCATCACGATGGGAAATCGATTCCATTATAGCACAAAAAGAAAAGTCGCCCCCTCATGAGGGAGCGACCTCTTCGACCCGGCAACGATTACTGACCCTGCGCTTCCTGTTCCATCTTCCGGACCGCCTGCTTGTGCGAAAGATTGATTCGACCCTGGTCATCGATCTCCTTGACGATGACCGGAACGATATCCCCAACCTTAACGACATCCTCAACCTTCTCGACACGGTGATCGGCGAGTTCGGAGATATGGATGAGCCCCTCCTGGTTCGGGAGCACCTCGGCGAAGGCGCCGAAGTTCATGATGCGCGTGATGCGACCCTGAAACAACTCGCCCGCCTTCACTTCCCGAGTGATATTACTGATCCACTCGACCGCTTCCTTGGCGCTCGTCTCATCCGTCGAGGTGATGAAGACGGATCCGTCGTCCTCGATATCGATCTCGACACCGGTCTCGTCGATGATCCGGTTGATCATCTTGCCGCCGGGGCCGATGACGTCGCGGATCTTCTCCGGATTGATGTGGAGCGTGATGATGCGCGGCGCGTAGGGAGACATCTCCTTCCGGACTTGCGGCATCGTCTCGAGCATCTTCCCGAGGATGAACATCCGGCTCGCCTTGGCTTGCACGATGGCTTTCCCGAGAACTTCCGGAGTCAATCCGTCGATCTTCACGTCCATCTGCATCGCGGTGATACCGTCACGCGTTCCCGCGACCTTGAAGTCCATGTCACCGAAATGATCCTCGAGCCCCTGGATATCGGAAAGCACCTGATATTCGCCGTCTTTACCGGTGATGATACCCATCGCGACGCCCGCGACCGGCTTCCTGATCGGAACGCCCGCATCCATGAGAGAGAGAGTCGATCCGCAGGTCGATGCCATCGAGGAAGAACCGTTCGACGAGAGCACCTCTGAAACGAGAAGAATCGTATACGGGAATTCCTCGAGCGACGGAAGCACCGGAAGCAAAGCCTTCTCGGCGAGCGCCCCATGTCCGATCTCACGCCGACCAGGACCACGCATCGGACGGACCTCACCGACCGAATACGGCGGAAAATTGTAGAAGTGCATGTAGTGTTTCTTCATGTCGACTTCCATCGTATCGACGATCATCTTGTCGCCGGGAGCGCCGAGAGTCGTCACGGTCAGAGCCTGCGTCTCGCCGCGCGTGAACACACCGGACCCGTGCGTCCTCGGCAATACGCCGACTTCGCACCAGATCGGACGGATCTCATCGACCCCGCGACCGTCCGGGCGGGTCTTTTCCTTCAGTATCTTCTCATGAAGGACTTCGTCGGAGAACTCGTCCATCACCATCGCGGTGATCTCACCGAGACCAGCAGCCTCATCCGGATACTTTTCCGCGACATACACCTTGAGTTTCTCCTCGATCGCCTTGATCGACGCTTCCTTCTCCTCTTTGGCGACCGTCGCGAAGAGCGCGTCGGAAAGCCCCGATGTATGGAGGAACGATTTTACATCCTCATCGAATCCGACCGGCCCAGACAGAAGCGCTGGTTTCGCCTTCGGTTTCCCGATCTCCTTCCGGATATCCTCGATGAACGAGGCGATCTTCCGCACGCTTTCGAATCCGAACTGGAAGGCGGCGGACATCTCCTCCTCCGTGATTTCCTGGGCACCAGCCTCGATCATATTGATCTTTTCCTTGGTTCCGGAAACGAGCAGATCGAGCTTGTTGTCCTTACTCTCCCGCTCTTCGGTCGACGGGTTCAGGATGAAGTCGCCGTTCGTCTTGCCGACGCGGACCGCCGCTATCGGCCCGTTCCACGGGATATCGGAAATGGCGAGCGCCGCCGAAGCCGCGATCATCGCCACGAGATCCGGGTCGTTTTCCCCGTCGAAGGAAAGGGTGGTCGCGATGACCTGCACCTCGTTCCGCATGCGCGCGTCGAAGAGCGGGCGGACCGTCCGATCCACCGCACGACCCGAAAGCACCGCGTCTTCCGACGGACGCCCCTCACGCTTGATGAACCGCGATCCCTTGATCTTCCCCGCCGCGTAATACCGCTCTTCATAGTCCACCATGAGCGGGAAGTATCCCCTCGACTGCCCGGCAGTCTTCGACATGACCGCGGTCGCCAAAACGACCGTATCGCCATATTGCGCGGTCACCGCTCCGTTCGCCTGCCCCGCGTACACCCCCGTCGAGATCGTGAGATCGCGTCCGCCGAGCTGCAGCGACCATTTCTTCTCGTTTTTCATACGAAAATCCGGCTTGCCTGCCGCTCCGCCGGATACATCGATGAGCTCAAAAGAATTTTGAGTTCACTCCGGTACCAAGCGTCCCGAAAAGCTCGCCGACTTATTGATTACCGCTTTTACCATACCTTTTCCCATGGTTTTTGTCAAAAGAAAAGCGCCTCGGATACCGTTGCCGAGGCGCGTTGGATTTCAGGGATCGATGAGAAGGGGGCACCCGCGGTCATATGCCTTGTTCGCGGCATCGCAGAGCGCGTCAAGAAACGCTCCGACGGAAGCGCGGTCACCAGCCGATTCGAGCTCGCCTATCCTCCCATCGAGCACATCCGCGATCGCGGATGCATCCGTGTCGTTGGAAAGATTGAAATGGCGGGAACCGATTCTCACCTGGAGGATATCCATGAAGACGACTTGTGATCCGCTTTTCGCCACGGAACCGTTCCGGATCCGTGCGGACAGCCCGCGAAGCCACACGACCAGTATCTTCACATGAAAACCAGGAGTCGCCTTTTTCAACTCATCCCCCGCGTAATTGACGCATGCGCCGAGAAAAATCCGCTCGCCTTTCATGACCTTCCCCTTTCTTTCCGTTCTGTCAAAGGACATCCGGAGCCTATTCTCGTTTTCGCTTTCTGTCAAGAAAAACCGCCCCGATAAATCGGAACGGCTTCATAGGGTGCAATCGGCTATTTCCCCAACAGATATTTCCGCTTGTCGCTCGAAAGATCGAGGAAATCGTCCGCGACCTCGATAAGCTTCGCGGAGGTCGATTCGGAAAACGCCACCACCTCGACACGGCACCCGAACGTCCCCTGGAGATACTCGACGAGCGGGATGTAGTCCCCGTCTCCGGAGATGAGCACGACCACATCGAGCTTCGGCGCCATCTTGATGGCATCGATCGCGATCGCCACATCCCAGTCACCTTTCTTGGACCCGTCCGGGAATATCTGGAGGTCTTTCGTCTTCACGTCATATCCGTACGCCTTGAGCGTCTCGAGGAATTTCTCCTCCATCCCCTCCGTCGTCGTAATGCCGTACGCGATCGCCCGGATGAGCTTCCTTCCGGAAACCGCCGATTCGAGCACGTTCTTGTAGTTCACCTTCTTCCGGTAGAGCACGCGCGCGCTATGATAGAGGTTAGACACGTCCACCAACACCCCGACTCTCTGATCCGCGAACTTTGCCATATATTTATGAATAAACCAATCACCAAGTTCCAATAACCAACTCAACAGACCTATTCGAATGTCTCTTCGTTGGTTATCGGTGTTTTGAATATTTCTTGGTTATTGGATTTTGATTATTGGTTATTGAAGAAAAGCTGCTCCCGAAGGAGCAGCTTGAAAGCTATAAACCGAGCGATTTCCGAAGCGCCTTCGCGCCTTTCTCGTTTACCGACTCGAGATAGGTGAAAAGTTTCTTGCGCTTCGAGACCATCTTGAGAAGACCGCGACGGGAGTGGAAATCCTGCTTGTTCTTCTTCAGGTGCGACGTGAGCCGCTTGATCTTCTCCGTGAACATCGCGATCTGATACTCCGGAGATCCGGTATCCGTATCATGCCGCTTGACTCCCTTCGTCACCTTCTCCTTCTGCGCATGCGTAAGCGCCATACTCTTTGTAAGCCATACCGCCGTGCCGTGGCCATTTCTGGCTCACCAGACGCATTCCGCGCCCCCACCCGCACCACTGTACGCTTCTTCCTAATGAATTAACAGGAAAACGATACCACGAGTCGTCGGATTTTGCAAGGATATTGACTGATTTCACGATCCACAATACCATTCCCTGACAGTTTCGTACTTTTCCATCATACTACCACAGCAAAGGAGAGCTCATGACGCCGACCATACTGCAGTTTTCCCCGAACAACCATGAAGAGAACCTCGCGATCCTCCTTCGGTCGGAGAGTTTGAACGGACTGGAGGAAGTTCTCTTCCGTATCCACGAATTCTTCGTCCAAACCGACAGCTGGGACAGGGGAGCGTCGTCCGGAGTCGATCCGTTCGATAGGGAGACCCGCGAGCTCTCACTTCTCGTCCTCTATCTTTACCGGTTTTCCGGAAAAACGAATCGGAAATTCCGGATGAAAAAACACTTCGTAGACATCGTCATCGCCTACTACGGACGGGATAAATGTCTGCAAGCTCTCGGTAACCCGGATTCACAGATGGGCAATCTCCTGCAGTATCCGTTGCTTGCCAGACTGCTCACTCAAGGAACGATCGTGACAATAACCATGGCATGATGATTCCTAAAACAAGAGCGGCGCCAGATAATCTCGGCGCCGTTTTCTTTTTTTATTAAGCGGAAAGAAAAATCCGCCCTTGCGAGCGGATTTTTTATTCCCTGACCGGGTTTCAGCCTAAAGGATCGTGAACGCGCCAACCTTGTCTCCGGCCTGGGGTTTCATCACGCGGACGCCCTGGGTGACACGGGAGAGGAGCGGGACGGACTTGAACGGGATACGGATGATAGTCCCCTTTTCGGAGGTGAGAATGAGGTCGTCCTCGATGTTCGCCATGGAGGTGATCATCGCACCCACGAGTTTACCGGTCTTCGGCGTGACCTTCATGGTCTTGATGCCGCTTCCGCCGCGTTTCTGCACCTTGTAATGCTTGAGTTCGGACCGCTTGCCGAGACCGTTCTGCGAGAGGATGAGGAGCTCGAGTCCCTTCTCTCCCTTCGCGATCTTGTCCATGCCGACCACCTCGTCGCCCTCCCCGAGCTTGATGCCGCGCACGCCGGCGGCGGAGCGCCCCATCGGGCGGACATCGCCCTCCTTGAAGCGGATCGCCTGCCCGTCGCGGGTCGTCATGATGATCTCGTCCGATCCGGCAGTGAGTTTGACCCAGCCGAGCACATCACCCTTGTCGAGGTTTATCGCGATGAGACCCGAGCGTCGGACATTCTCGAAGTCCTCGATCTTCGTCTTCTTGATCGTTCCCTGGCGCGTTGCCATGAAGAGGTATTTCGCATCGCTCCCCTTGCGGAAGGAGACCATCTCGGTGATCTTCTCCTCGGGACTGATCTGAATGAAGTTGACGACAGCCGCGCCCTTGGCGGTACGGGAGGACTCGGGGATCTCGTATGCCTTGAGTTGGAAGATCTTGCCGGTGTTCGTGAAGAACATGAGAT